>CAYGYP010000030.1:0-11389 GCA_964354115.1 uncultured Candidatus Bathyarchaeia archaeon
GTGCTGGAGACTGGGCCCTCAAAGTAGGTTTGATCAACCGTCAGCCCTCCAGTGTCAACCTCGGCTTCATAGCTGACTCCGACTCGAGCTGTGTCGATGCCAACGTCTGTCATAACCCCGCCCATGGTGATGTTGGTGTTTATCGCGCAGTTTCTTCCCAGATTATCGGTGTTGATGTTCAGCAGTAGTCCGCCGATGTCCATGCTGAGGTCAAGCTGCTCGAATGAAGCTCCACTTGTAATGTTCAATAACACACCGCCGGCGTATCGTATTCTTACGGCAAGTTTGCCGACGTCAGAATACTGCCCAAGCTCCATCAGTACTGCTCCAAATCTTAAGCCCAAATTTCCATCATATTGGTAGTCTTTTCCAAGGGTCAAGTTCAGGCTTCCTGACTCGCCGCTGAGGCTGACTTGGAGACTGTTATTGCCGTCAAAGGTGTAGTTTGTCTCAAGCTCGGGAGCGTTGGTTCCGTGTTCAAAAGAGGCTTGCAACGCGAGGTTTGGTTTATTGGAGAACACGACAAATATGGCGCCGAACTTTACTGTGACATTAAGGTCTATGAATTTGACCGCGTCAGAGACATTTGTCCCTTTGACCAAATCATATTGTTCGATTATTCCTGTTCCGCCCGTGAGCCAGGGCACCTGAACACGTGGTAGCATTATTGGCTGAAGGAAAGGTGCGGATGCAGCGTAGAGTATGCCTAGGAATAGAATTGCAACGAAGATTCCGCCTATGACAGTTCTTGCGGCCATGCTAGATGGCTCCTCCTGCGAAAGAGCTTATGAAGAGCGATATCCAAAGCCAGAAGATTCCGGCTATTATCAGCCAAACCAACATGGGGCCAATAAAAGATGAGATGAAGGCTTTCCCGGTGTCGATGCCATAATTATGCTTGACCGCGCTGGTCATGAGAACAACAATCCAGAAATTCGCAACGATGTTAAGGAAAATTGCGAGAGGCCAAGTAATCCAGCTTATCTCAACAAACACGGTGCCTAGGATGGCTAGGCTGTAGGGGGCAAATGAGTATCCATAGAGCTTCAGTAGCTGGACGAAAGAGCCTCTTCCTCCGAAGACAAACCTTGCAATCAGGTGTGCAATTCCAGCAACAATGATCCACAAAATGAGAAAGCTGACAATCATCATAATAATCATCATTGTTGGGAGAACAGTGAGAAAACCCAGAGGTGTGCTGGAAGCAACGGACCCAAGAGAATTCATAATTGCTGACAGCACTCTGACTGCAAACGATGCCAGCACGGCTCCCTCGATTCCAACCAACAGGAGAATGAGAATGAGTGGTTCCCAAAAGCCGATCCTGCTGGAAATTATCTGATTAAAAGCGGCGTCTGGAGCCAAGAAAACTCCGCCGATTCTGTTCAAAAACGAAGCAAAGATCGAACCAGATCCCTTCGCAGCGGTTTGACTCTCAGTTTTTTCCATCAAGAAACTCTCCATGCTTCAAACAATCTTTCACGTTTCTCCATGCTTCTCATATTTAAGGCTTGTTTGGATTCCGCAACATATGCTGCGAATCCGCTCATAAGTCAAAGGGTGTTCTTTGAAAACTACTGCATTGTTTGTCCCTGCAATTGTAGCTTAACTGAATACCTAGAATCTCTTAACATAATCTAGTACAGCGTCAGCCTGTGTCTTCGATACTTGATCGTGTTCAAGGAGGCGATTGACCAGTTCGGAAATCTTTGCTAGGGCATGGACTTTGTAGCCCAATTTTTCAAGGTTTTCTTTGCCGCCTTGTTCTCTGTCGACCACAACCATTAGATGTTTGACCTTTGCGCCAAGCTCTTCCAAAGGCTTTATTCCTTCAACTTTGGACAGGCCCTCACTGATAACATCGTCAAAAAACAGTATATGATCGCCTTTGGCAACCTCTGCACCGGCTATTCTGCCAGTTACGCCATAGGCTTTCTCCTCTTTTCTCACTACAACACAAGGCAGGTCTACTTGGCAGCCTATGCTGGGCAAGATCAATGCGCCTTTCAGCTCAATTGAAGCCAGCTTATCTATTCTGTCAATAGCCGTAAGGTCCCTTATCTTGCAAGCAGCAACCTCAGCTACAGCGCATAGCTCTCTCGGGGAAGAGATCAAGCATGCAAGATCAATGTAGTAAGGGCTTAAGGCTCCTGATTTAATTCTGAAACTGCCGAACTTTAGGCATCCAGAACGGTAAAGAGCATTTGCGACGCGTGATGTGATATCGGACATTCGAATTCGCAGAATGATTACCTTGTGCTGGATTTAACATTTGCCAATATGCACGAAAAGGCTGAGTGAGTGTTTGGTTAAAGAGTATCTGAGTCGCAACTTCTGAGGCTTGATGAACCATGCTGTTGGACATTGCAGGGTTTGGCTTCTCTTTGAGATATATTCCGGGCATGGAAATAAAGTATTATATATTAAGATACCACATATCTCACGTTGAGCTGTACGGGATGGAAATATGTTCAGAAGGACGGAAGCCGAGGAACAGCTGTGTAATCATGAGCAGCTGAGAATGAGGGAGGAGGTACAGATTACTCTGCGCAAACTGCAGATGTTGAAGAGTAAAATTGCAGAGTTGCGAGATCAGTGTGAAGAGCTTAGAGAGTTGAGCTCGCACGCACATACGCCACGTTCTGAAATCACAGACACTGCATTGCGGTGCAGTAAATGCGGAAGGACAGTAGAACCAGGCCAGGAAATCGTCATCAAGGACTCTGATGGGACGGAGACAGGCCGCTATCACAGAGAATGTTTCAAGTTGCTTTGGGTCTAGGTTCATACAATTTGAAAGTCGCACTGAGCTGCGCTAGGCACTATTCGTCTTCGATTAGATTCAACGTCCAGAGTTTAGGTTGTATGTTTTCTCAGTATCTGGCGTGGCCGGAATTTCTGGCCGATAAGGCGCGCGCCATGGACTTTTGTGGTTCCCATTCTAGCATGCAGTTGCCTCTCGCTTAGTGGAGACAACTGAGTTCGGAGTGCTGCGACGACCAAAATGTTAATAACTCGATGTTTTCATGTCTAGAAGACACGAAGCGGAAAAACGATGGGACATAGGAAAACTCATGCGCCGAGACATGGTTCACTTGCGTATCTGCCTAGGAAACGTGCTAGACACATTTTGGGGCGAATTCGGTTTTGGCCAGAAATAGAAGCAGACGCGCCTAGGCTTCTCGGTTTTACGGGTTACAAAGCAGGAATGACGCATGTATTCAAGATAGAGGATCGCAAGCGTTCGCCGAACTTTGGGAAGGAAGTGATGAGTCCGGCAACGATATTGGAAACGCCTCCCATACTCGTATGTGCCGTGAGAGTCTTCACGAAGGATCTTTATGGTTTGCGGACCTTTTCAGAAGCTTGGATGAAGAATCCGCCAGATGATCTTGAGAAGATATTCACGCTTCCTGAGGATTTCAAGACGGAGGAGAATCTTAAGAAGATTGAAGATAGCTTGGCGAAAGTGGCGAAGATCCGAGTTGTCACCGTGACACAGCCCAAGCAAACTAGCCTATCAAAGAAGAAACCCGACATCTCAGAGATAGAAGTCGGTGGGGGAACGATTCAACAACAATTTGAATACGCAAAGGCCCTCCTTGGGAAAGCAATTGCGCCCACAGAGCTTTTCAAAGATGGAGAGTACGTCGACACTGTAGCGATTTCTACTGGAAAGGGCTGGCAAGGACCTGTAAAGCGCTACGGCGTGACTATACTGCAGGCTAAGGGGCGGAAGACAAAAAGGGGCGTAGCCACGCTGGGACCTTGGAATCCGCATCACGTGAGGTATAGCGTTCCGCGAGCCGGGCAGATGGGGTTCCATCAAAGGACGGAATATAACAGGCGTATCCTCAAAATTGGGGCAGACGGTAAAGAGGTAACGCCAAAGGGGGGCTTCCTCAGATATGGTCTGGTCCGCGGTCCCTACATGCTGCTGGAGGGAAGCATCGCAGGGACGGAGAAGCGTGCAATAAGGCTGCGTTGCCCAGCTCGTCCACCGCGAAACGTTGCTGAAGAGCCGCCTCAAATTACACAAGTATCACTTGAATCCCCACAAGGGAAGTAGTGGCGGAAGCGTATGGTCAAGAAAGCAGCAAAAATCTTCAGCCTTCAAGGGAAACCTGTTGGCAAAACAGAGCTTCCACCAGTTTTCAGTACACCCCTAAGGCCAGATGTCATAAGGCGCGCAGTCTTGGCAATTCAGTCCCGCAAGCACCAACCGCAGGGACGTGACCCAATGGCTGGAAAAAGGACAACTGCTGAATCTAGGGGCACAGGCTTAGGCATGTCCAGGATACCGCGAACGAAGACACCTGGAGGAAGAGCTGCTTTTGCGCCGGGAACGGTGAAGGGGAGAGCGGGGCATCCTCCGACCTCCGAAAAGAGAATTGTTAAGCGAATTCCAAGGAAAGAGAAACGTCTCGCTCTGTTTTCTGCAGTGGCCGCTACAGCATCCAAGGAACTCGTGGCCGCTAGGGGGCATTCAATCGAAGACGTTCTGGAAATCCCACTAATTGTTGAAGATGACTTGGAGAAGTTGAAGAAGACTAGGGAAGTTGAAGAGGCCCTTGTACGGTTAGGCGTTCTGTCGGACATCTATCGGGTGAGGGAGAGCAGGAAGGTGCGGCCGGGGAAGGGCAAACGCCGCGGCAGAAGGATCAAGCAGGCAGTGGGTCCGCTTCTAGTCGTGGCTAAGAACGAAGGAATAGTTGAGGCGGCAAGGAACATACCAGGCGTGGACGTTGTTGCTGTGGAAAGCTTGAACGCCGAGTTGCTTGCTCCAGGCACTCATCCTGGGCGGCTTACTATATGGACGAGCGGTGCGATTGGAAAACTGAACGAGCTTTATGGTGGAGGGGAAGAGGCTTAATGGATTCGTATGAGGTCATTCGTTACCCGTTGATGACGGAATCGGCAAGCCTTATGGTTGAGAAGGAAAACAAGCTTGTTTTTGTTGTCAGTCTAAAGGCGAGCAAGGCTGATGTCAAGAGGGCGGTTGAGGAGCTTTATGAAGTGAAGGTCAAGGATGTTAACACGCAGATTACCCATCAAGGTGAGAAGAAAGCTTTTGTCAAGCTTCAGCCAGAGTTCAAGGCGGCTGATGTCGCAATCAAGCTCGGAATACTATAGATATGTTTGGGGAACTGATTCATGGGAAAGAGAATTCGTGTTCAAAGGCGGGGTCGCGGTGGGCCCACTTTCAGGTCGTCGACGCATAAGAGGGTTGCCCCTGCACAATATCCGTTGACTAGTGGGTCAAGAGAGTATTTTGAAACGAAAACCAATGGCGTTATTGAAGAGTTTATCCATGACCCTGGCAGAGGAACCCCACTTGCCTTGGTCAAGTTCGAAAATGGAGAAAAATGCTACACCGTGGTTCCGGAAGGGGTTCACACTGGTCAGCAAATCCAGATTGGAGGGAAGGCCACGGTGGAGGTCGGCAACATACTTCCAATAGGAAAGATCCCGGAAGGCACCATGATATGCAACATAGAGCTCCGCCCCGGGGACGGGGGCAAGATAACTAAATCCTCCGGGACTTATGCGACGGTAGTAACGCACACACCTCAGGGGACGATAATCAGGCTTCCATCGAGAAAGGCGAAATACATGGATGATTATTGCAGGGCCACGATTGGTGTGGTTTCAGCGGCTGGTAGACCTGAGAAGCCCTTCCTGAAAGCTGGCGAAATGTTCCATCTTATGAGGGCCAAGGGACACAAGTACCCGAGAACTAGTGGACGGAAAATGGTCGCTGCTGTGCACCCATATGGTAGCAGCAAGAGAAGTGCAAGAAAGGGCACGACTACTTCGCACGGCGCGCCGCCTGGGCAAAAGGTCGGACTCATCGCGGCTAGGGGCACCGGACGAAAGAAGAAGAGTGCACGGGAAGCTGCCATAGCAGAAGGTTTATAGTATTTGAAGCTAGCAATGGGGTGAGAGCAGATGCCGAAAGAATTCACGTATCGCGGGTACAACCTTAATCAGCTGCAAAACCTATCAATGGACGAGTTCATCAACTTACTACCCTCAAGACAGAGAAGGAGTCTGCATCACGGTTTCGCTCCTGAGCACAGAATACTTCTGGAAAAGATCAGGAAAGCGAAAGAGGCCCTCAGACAAGGTAATGCAGATGCAGTTAAGACACACTTGCGTGACATGATTATTCTGCCTGAAATGGTCGGCGTCTCAATAGGCGTGCACAACGGGAAAGATTTTGTCGCAGTAGAGATTAAGCCTGAGATGATTGGACATTATCTAGGAGAGTTTGCGATCACAAACAAACCTGTAAGGCATGGGACTCCAGGCATCGGCGCCTCTCGCTCTTCAATGTACGTTCCATTGAAATAGCCGCGCTCTGCTATTTTTAGCGTTCTTAGGCGCTGTAATCCACTTTCGAAGGTTTTTCACTTGGCGGCTTGCCTTCTGGTATTTGAGGCAGTGGGATTGGTGGCGGAATGTTCAGAGCCCTCGATATGACTACGGACTCTACGAAAACAACGTTGGATATCGACTGCACTATGACTTGTGGCGGTGGCTTCTTATCCTCGAAATCTTTGTAGACCTTCTCAAGCTCTCCCTTTTCGCCAGCTACATATGCCTTGCCCTGTAGGCTCAACTGGGCTATTGATGGATTGTAGCTTATGGTCAAGACAAAGGGAACCTCAAGCGAATCTGCCGACCTCTCCATCCCCATCAGATTAAGGTTTGTGTTTATCTGAATGGGCGGTAGAGGTTTCCTCACATCTAGGAAACGCTCAGCAGAAATATTGGTGATCGAAACATTTACCCTAATCATCTAGACCAACAAAAACATCAGAGCAGCGATCCATTTAAACATGCCCGTTTTCGGCTGGCTTGTACCGCGTGAAGCCACAGTGTCCGCAAGTGTATCGGTTGCCGTGATCGGCCATGAAGTATCCTGTTCCGCAGCGCTCGCAAGTGGGCCGCAGTCGTTGGACTTTATCCACTTCTACCTTGTAGAGCGTGAAGATGCCCTTTTCTTTTTTCTTTTTCTTCTCGGGTTTTGCAGCTTTCTCCGGTTTTTCCGGCTTCTCAGGTTTTACTTCCTCTTTAGGCGGCTCTGGAGGCGCCTTTTCCAATTTCTTGGGGGCTTCTGTCTTCTTTGACACGCTTACGCCTTCTTTTCTTCCTTCGCTTCTTTAGGCTGTTTAGGTTCTTGGACTTCCTTAGTTTCCTTGTCTTCTTTAGTCTTCTCTGCCGGGATGTTCCTTTCTATGATGTATTCCGGCTCTATGAGTTTTGCCTGTTCAATCGTGTCATATACGTTTGCCATCCCATAGGCCGTTTGTGTTCCCGTTTTGGTCGCGAATTTCTTGACGAAAACGACATTCTCGTCCGTCTTGATCGTTGCAGCGATTGCCTTTCTGACCTCAAGCCTGGACGGTGTGCTGCCTGCCTGTCCATGTTCAATTTGAAAACTGATTTCTTTTCGTCTCAGCATTGGGTTTTGCTTCTCTGATGTCACTTTGATTTCCATGGGTTTTCCTCGTTTGTGGTGTTGACTTGATGCAATGCGTGCCTATTTAGCTTTTCTAGCATTCTCCATGATCTTCAGTATTTCAGCAACTTCCGCTTTTTTAGCCTGAGTTGCTTTGATCACGACTATCCCTTCGTAAGGTTGGCCATAAACCACAAACGAGTCTTCCGGAGCATACAGGACAGCGATTAATGCTAACAGGTCTTCTTCCCCATTCACAACTATTTTGACGCGGTTGGCTTCTCTCAAAGAGTCTCTGATTGCTGTTATCGCTTCGTCTGTGATCGTTGCTTTTGGGTTCTTGACGTGCACGGTCTTTTCCGCTGTCGATGAGAAGGGTCGCGTGTTCTTTCTCATGGCCTTGTTGTCTATGATTGACAGCTGTGGAAGAATATGGTTTTTTTCAAGGTTCCTTGAAACCGTGTCTCCCACGGATATTATGTACTGTGGTTTCTCTTCTCTCAGCAAGTCTCTGAATCTATTCATCGTTTCGATAAAGGAGCCGCGGACAAGTGTGCCCAGCGGCTGTTTTAGCCTTGCACACAATTCAGGCGTGAGGATGTACGCAGTGGCCATTTCATCTGACCTTTAATGCGTAGCGTCCTTTTTCTTTGATGTTCATGGCTTTGGCGATCGATGAGTTTTCAGGTTCAAACACTATTACTAATCCGCTGAAGTCGTCGCTTAAGCTGGTTGCCCTGCATTTGGGGCAGATGTTTTCTTTGGTCAGGAAGTGGCATGTTGGACAGGCTTTTTCACTCATTTGGTTTCGCCTTTCTTCTGTGGCGCATTTTCAGGCGTCTTCTTCTGAACCGATTCTGCTATCTTTTGTGTCTCGTGTTCGATCCATTCCAGCTTGCCTAGGAAGGGTTGCCTGGCCGTTACGCCTATCTTCCCAGAGCTTCCAGCTCTGCCGAGCGAGGCAGCTGTTATCCGTACTCGGACTTGGTCGCCAGTCACGAGTTTCCTCTTCGTCTCTTTGCCGAGCAGAACGCCTTGTTTCTCGTCGTAAGAAATGAAGTCATCCATGAGCTGCGAAACATGAAGCAATGCGTCGACGGGGCCTATTCTTACGAAGGCTCCGAAGTCAGCTATCTCTACAACTTCGCCCTCTACGACTTCTTGAATTCTAGGATAGAATGTTAACAAGGAGAAGGATACTTTATGGTACGTTGCCCCGTCGCCTGGAATTATTTTTCCAGTGGGGCTCACTTTTACGTCCGTGACGGCGATAACATAACCTAATTCTTCGTTGACCATTCCCTCGTATTTTGCCTTAACTTGTTGGTGTCCAACTGCCTCCAAAGGTTTACCAAAGGTTTCAGGTGGAATGCGGATGGTGTCTTCCTGCGTTTTAAGTTTGAACAAGGTCATAACCTCCCGTCAATCTCTAAGCGTGACTTTTGCCTCACATAGATAACTGGCACATTTATATTTCTTAGCCTCTTCCTCAGCTTTATATCGTTAGTGAATACGGGGGAACGCATTTCATCGGCCGCCTTGACTATGTTGTCGTCAGGAGAACCACCAGCTTGGTCTACTTCAACTAACTTGCATTTCTCAGCAAGTCCCAACGCGTAGGCGGCTTTCTTTTGCATTTTCGGGGAACCTGTCTTGGCTATTCTTTCGATTTCGTGCCAGACCGGAGAGATCAGGATTGGCTCAAAATTCCTGTTCAGCAACGTTCTGAGTTCTTGAAAAATGTCGATTTTGAATTGAAGCGGGACGAACAAGGCATTTGAGTCCAAGATGACTTTCAGGGTTTTCTTCTCTGCTTCTGTCGTTTTTGACATGCTTATTTTGTCAGTCCGTATCCTATTAGTCTCCATCTGCCTGCTATTTTCCTGCTTATGGCGACTCTTGACCCAGCCTGTGCGCAGACTGGCCGGGTAAGCTTTGCCATCACTGCGTCCTTTGCTACGGAGGCGATTTTTCCGACGGTGATTGCGGCGCCAACGTGTAAGAGTAGGGTTTCGTTCATGCTGACTTCTTCGATTTTTGTCAGCTCTTTTGTTCCGACGGCTTGTTCAAGGATGTGCGTCTCCATCGTTAGCTCTGATAGCGTCGGGGGAAGCATGTCTGGTTTTCCAGCGATGTTTCCTGTTAGGCCATCTGCTTTGGAGCTTGATGGATCCAGTGTTGTGCCGACGCCCACTAGGCCTCCGCAATGGGCTTCGTTCACGCTTTTGCCTCCGGCTTGCAGGCTGACGATCTCGCTGGTTAGTGGAGTGTAGTTGTTTTTTCCCTCTTTTTCGGAGGGTATTCCAGGCCGGATTTCTATTTGATCTCCGATCGCAATCTTTCCTTGAATTACTGTGCCGCCTATTACTCCGCCTTCCAGCTTATCGATCGGCGTGCCGGGCTTGTTGATGTCGAATGAGCGGACAATGTACATTAGGGGGGGCTTTGTTTCGTCTCTTTTCGGCGTTGGTATGAACTGCTCCATGGCTTGGATTAGAACGTCTATGTTTACCCCATGCTGCGCCGAGACAGGAATGATGGGTGCCTTTTCTGCCACTGTTCCCTTGACGAATCTTTTGATTTCGTCATAGCTCTTGTGTGCCCTCTTCTCGTCAACAATATCTATCTTGTTTTGCACGATGACTATGTTGTTTATGCCGATAACGTCTGCGGCTGCCAAGTGTTCTCTTGTCTGCTGTTGGGGGCAAGGTTCATCTGCTGCTATGACGAGCAACGCTCCGTCCATTATCGCTGCTCCTGAAAGCATGGTTGCCATCAGCGCTTCGTGGCCCGGTGCGTCTACAAAGCTGACTGACCTTTCGAAGGTCGCTTTTGAATTACAGTTGGGGCATACGGGTTGTGTAGAATAGTTCTTCGGCGATTCACAGTTTGGGCATTTATAGATCGGCATGTCAGCGTAGCCAAGCTTTATTGTGATTCCCCTCTTCAACTCTTCGCTGTGTCTTGATGCCCAAACGCCTGTAAATGCCTGTACAAGAGTTGTTTTGCCATGGTCAACGTGGCCCATGGTGCCAATGTTCACTTCAGGCTGTTTCGTCAAAGTTTTGCTCTTTTCGCTGCTCATACTTTGTTTTCCCATCAATTTTTGGAAGTTATTGAAAGGATCAAACTCGTGGAGCTAATAAGCCTTAGGTCGCCATCATGCCTTGCTAGCCGGCACCTGAGCTTCCTCCGGCGATTCTTTCTCTGCAGGTTTCTCTTTCTTTTCTTTTGCCTTCTTTTCCTCTTTTGGCTTTGCCTTCTCGACGATTTTGAGGTTTATTTGGACTATCTCGTCTGTTATTACGTTACCTCTGACTGTTTTGCGTCTTCTTGCTCCTTCGTTTTGAGGGTTGAAGCCCACTCCTCCGCTTAGTATTACTCTTCGTCGGACGCCGCCGTGAACGCTGGGCCTCATTGGAAATCCGTCCTTGTCTGAACCACCGGTTATCTGAACTTTTTTTCCAGGCATGTCTGCTATTGACCCGTCCAACACTTCCCCTACTCTTCTGCCGATCAGCGGCGCGGCTCGGGTCTCTTCGAGCTCAACTGCTTTTGAAGTTCCTTTTTCCGGGTCTGAAACGATTAACTTGAATTTTGCCATTAAGGATGAACGCTCCAGTAGCGGTATGAAAGTCGAATATCTCTCTATTAAGAATTGCTGGTCTTACCGCTAACTCTGCAGTTGGAGATTTCACGGTTTAACCACTTTCTCTTGCCGTTTTCAAGGCAGAATTTTAAACAAGAACTCGGCAAGTTGTCATATCAAGTGAACAAATAGAAAACAGAGAAAATAGGGTTCCATTTAGAATTTGTAAGGGAGTAGAAGCTCTGGAAGATCGGGTCATAGGGGGCCAAAACTTTTAATCCCGCTTTGAAATCGTTCTCTGGCTATGTGGCGGCTGGGATTCTTCTTCCATGAAA
>CAYGYP010000031.1:0-11324 GCA_964354115.1 uncultured Candidatus Bathyarchaeia archaeon
GCAACTGCTGTGCTCTCTAGAAGGCTACTTTCAACATATCGCACTGGTGTGAGAAAAAAGAAGAGGACACCCCAAAAGGTCAAACCTAAGCCTATAAAAGCCAAAATTTGGGATTCGGAATATACGGAAAAAATAAGCGAGAAGATGCCTGAAATTAGGAATGCAACGCCAACTTTGCTCGTAACTGGGCTATCTATTCTGGGTGTTGACTTCAAATCTTCGGACCTCTTTGCGCACTTTGCAGCTCGTAAAGGCAGCATCTAGCAGAAATGACTGGCAGCTCTTTATTTTAGGTTTCGGATTATTGCCTATGCTTTCCACACAAGTACAGGTGCATTTTGAACGGAGACGACTGTTCTTTTGATAAGACCGTTTTCCTCTAAAGTGTTCAATATTCTCAGAACTTTTCTGGAACTTACAGGTCGTCCAACCCGCTTTTGTATGCCTTCAATGACCTCACTCGTCTTCATATGCCTCTTGTTCTTAGCCAATTCAAGTACGGTCCGAAGCACAATTTTTTCTTTCGGAGAAGCGAAATTGTTAAAGATTTTCAGGTTGTTGGCTGCTTTTCTTTGTGCATTTAGAGACTGTGCAGTTCCTGTTATAACGAGGAACGCCATGGAAACAACGAGCAATGCTTGCTGTGCTGGGACGCCAAGAGATACAAGAGATTGAGTTTTCAACGGTTCCCACGCCGCAGCGATAAGTTGCCCAGCCGCGAGCAGTTCTTCTTCAAACTGTGAATAGCCTGCAGAGTTCTGCGTGAGGATTATCAAGCTTATTCTAACATACTTCTGCTCCACAGTGAGTCCGGTTTTAAACAGTGCTTTCTCGTACCAATACAATGTTACTTGCGTGTAATTGTTGGGGCTGTCAAAGACCAAATACTTCGCTATCAATGGCGGATCCTGCAGCAATTGGACTTCTCTGGAGTCAAGCACGTTTACCATTGGGTATTGCCCTTGAGCTGTCTGGTACGTTACGTAACAGACTTCCCAACTGTGAAGATTTGATATGCTACTCGCAACGCCTATGTCTGCATACAAGACTGAACTGGATGAGTTAACTGGAAAGTAGCCATACACGAGAGAGGCATCTTGATGGGCTATTCTTTCGTATTGAGTGTCTCGATAAAGAAATGAGAGCTTATAACCAGGGATTTCTGGGAACACACTTGTCGCGTTTTGCCAGTTACCGCTTGATGAGAGTTCAATTGAGCTCTTTGCCGTAGCAAAGGTTGGCGCACGGATAGAAAGAACCACAAGAGAGCAGCCCAAGAGTAACAGGAAAAGTTTCGCAAATAACATTTTGGAAATTAGTCCACTTGATCTGCCGATAAATCTTCCGCAGTTCTGGCAAAAGTTTTCGAGGGGTTGCGAATTTTCTTTGCATTTAGGACAGGGCGGTTGTTTTTGTGGCTTAGTCACTATTTGGATCTTCAAAACTTTGTCAGAAAAAACAAGAATGAGTAACATGCCGATAAAGATCAGCACTAAACCCGCGACTGAATGCAAAAAGAGAGCTGCTTCCTCTCCAAAGGAGTAGCCAACAGTAACAATTGCTATTATACGAATAATATTTAGGATGGCAAAAACGATGAAGCCGAGAATGAACAGCAAAAGCTTCTTGAAAATGGAAGTTTTAGCCAAGAAAGCCAAGAAAGTAGCAAACATTGTGAAGGCTACTAAAGAGTATATTCCTGAACAGGCTATATCAACCGCAAAATTTACAGGTTGTCCAGCGGCACTTGACAACAAAATTGTCGGAGCCCCATATGAAGAGGACAGCGTGATAGGTAACCCTGCAGTTTTCAGCACAACATAGGAAACTTGAGTGTTGAAATTAGCCAAACCTCCGCCGACGGTGTAGAGGAACGTGACAGGCAACGGTATCAAAAACAGGAGAAAAAGTATCGGAAAAATCAGCATCAGAAGCGCTCGGGGATTAAGCAAAACAACTGTAACACCAATGATGAAAATCGGAAGGGAGATAATGTGATATTCCAATGGATAAAACGTTTGAGAACCATACCAGTAAACGAGAAAAGCTACAAGACAGAGCACAACGCCCATGATCTCATTCACGTATTTTGCGCTAGTCCGCTTCCTATGTTTATCCAATGCCATTGAAGCTTTGACAACGTCTTTTTTTAAATAGAAGAGAAAACCAGCGAAAAACGGTAGCAAGAGAACATGGCTGAAAGCCTCGTTCTGCAAAGATTCGTTCGCTAGAATTTCGAGGTCGTTTCCATAAACGATAAAGATAGCTAGCAAGATTAACGCGAACGACAGAACTTGCTGATAGTGCTTCTTCACAGCAGTAAGTGCATTCTTCAACTGAAGTTTCACGTTCTTCATCCGGGTGCACAACTCATTCTTATGTTATTATTAAGCATAATGCAAAAAAGGGATAGGTTGATATCAATGTTTCTTCTTATCCTAAAAAAACAAAAACTTTTGACAAAACAAAATAAAAAGTAATATTCCCCAAAGTGCGGCTAGTTCAGTTTCACCGCTTTGGAAAGCCTTTGGGCACCATGTCTCCTTTTAGTTGTTCGGGTTCTGTCTTACCTATTTTAGGGGTTTTCGTTTCATCTTGAAGGCGAGGCCTAAGATCATTGCGATTGATGCGCCCGCAGTGCCTATAACAGGGACCTCAGGGATAACATTAAATGATGTGTGTCTTATTTTCACAGGTATTACGATCGAAAAGCATCTGTTCCCAAACTTATCAAAGAAGACTGCGTATACATCCCAATCACCTATTTCATCGAGAGTATACGTTGAACTAGCAACGCGAAAGCCTCCGTTCTGTTCCATTTCCTTCCATTCAATTAGTTCAGTGTGCTCAGCTGGGTTGAACCAAGCGAATAATACTTTGTAAGCATTCGGGTCATTCGTTTTAGCAGTAACTGTCACTATGGCACCCAGTGGGACATCGGATCCAGGATAATTGCTAGACAATTCGTAAATATAACCTGACGCATTAACTACTGCCGCGAGACTGCTGATTAAAGCGATTACTAAGATAGAGAGTACAACACTCTTGCGCCTATTCATTCGCCATTCCCCTTTCTTAACCATGCTGGCGTTGTTCCCTCTAATAAGCTATTATGGATGTAAAATCTAGAACATTACTATAAAAGTTCTTTTGACTCATTACTCTTTCATACTTGGAAGATTTCAGCTGGACCAAAAATTTGAAAATAAAAACGTCACGTTGAAGAAGGGCATCTTTAATTTAAGCGTGCGAACTGTGACGCTAATATTCGCTATCGTGTTCGATTCTTGAGAAATTCGCTTTTAGAATCGTCCTTAAAATTTTTCTTCCATCGGAGAGTAGTTTTAACTTTGAAATGCGGTATTTGCTCCTTTCGCTGTTGATAGGTTTTTCTTTGAAGACAAAGCCGTTTCTCAAGCTTTTGACTGTTATTTCAGTTTCTATTTCGTAGCCATCTGATTCCAAATTAAGCTTTTCCAGAACGTCTCGTTTTATGGCTCTGAAGCCTGTTTGGCTGTCGGTGACGCGTTTGCCAGTTAAAGTCATTATTGCAATGTTAAACATGAAGTTGCCTACTTGGTTAAGCTTTGTTGTCACTTGCGTATGGCGGCTTAAGAATCTTGATCCCGCCACTATGTCTGTGCCGTTGAACAATGGATCAATCAGGTCTGGGATTTCTTTTGGTTTGTGTTCACCGTCAGAGTCGATGGTTACGATTATGTCGCCTTGGGCGTATTGGAGTGCTTTTCTTAGAGCATAGCCTTTACCGCGGTTCGTCTCGTTTGAAAGCACCGTCGCTTTGTAGTTAGAAGCGATTAATCCAGTTTTATCCGTTGATCCATCGTTGATGACTATGATTTCGTAAGGCATGTTTAGGCCGTCCATGATGGACGCGGTGTCGGATATGACGTTCCCTATGGTTTTTTCCTCATTGTAGGCTGCCATAATCACTGTCACAACTGAACGGTGCACTGCCTCTCGCTTCTCCTTTTCTCAGTTTTAATGGTGATGGAGGTGATTTAAACATTTATGGAAGTGTATTCTAGAACAAAAAAGATATGTTCTATTTTCTGGGAAGAGTGGATGTGCGTGTTGTTGGTGGGAACTTTGGTAACTTTTAAGTGCTTTTGGTTGTTTTTTGTTGTTGGTGGCTGTTGTGTTGGGCATGTATTTTTAGTGATTTTTCTACCAGCCTCAACGGAATTTCTAATAGTTTTGATATTATTCCTAAACCAGAGAACATTGCTTTGAGGTTGTTAACGTCTGTTTGGTTGATTGCGCCGATAAGTGGAGCGGCAATCAGGTATATTGCCAGAAAGAGTATTACGCCAGTTGTGAACATTATCCAAGCTGCGGCAGTAAAAACGTTTAGGAATAGATAAGTTGTTATGGTTGCAAGGGCGGATGCGAGAAATATTTTTGCTGAGGTTCGAAATTCTGCTTTGGTTTCGTAACGCTTCCATGTCCAATAGAGACCGATAAACATGCTGGGTACTCCTGCTACTATAGTAACAAGGATCACCCCGAGTATTCCAAATTGAGGGATTAGGAGAACCGCTACAGGAATTCCGATGCAGAGGGTCAGTATGTTCAGTTTCATCAGCATTTTTGTTTCTCCTAACGCGGTAAGGAGGCTTCCCACGCTCAGGTTTCCGAGAATTGAGAACAAGTTGCCTATTATGTATAAGGCTAGGAAGGACGGAGCATAAAGCCACTTGTCTCCATATAACGTGCCCATCATTGGCTTTGACAGCACCATCAGTGCCATGGTTGCAGGTACCAAGAAAAGAGCAGTATATTTAACGGAGGACGCGAAGACCGTCTTGAGAAGTTGCTGCTCATTTCGCGGGTCGAGTTTTGAGAAAGCTGGAAATAGAACGGTGGATATGGGAACTGTGAAGAAAGTCAGTAAAATCGCAAAATTTGTTGCAATTTTATAATTACCTATCATCGCCACATCGACAAACGAAGCCATAACAAAAGAATAGAACTGAGTTAGTATTCCTCCCAGAATCATGGCTATGGCGAGAGGAATCCCATAGTGGAGCAATGGCTTTAGGGTTTGAGATGTATCAGACTTGTTAGTGCTGCTAGGACCCAGTTTTCTGAATATAGCAAAATAAAGCAGGGTCACTGCGATGATACCCGCAGCCACAAACGAAAAAGTGTAGCCGAGTATAGCTCCCAAAGCGCCATATCCTAGATACACGAGTAGCGGAGATAACACACCTTGGGCTATGGCTTGGCAAATCATCGTGAAACCGTTAAGTTCCATTCGTTCAAAACCTACAAAGATGGACTGGGATGCCATGAGTAGAGATGTGAATAAAATGGTAATGGAGGCAAGTGTCATCAAAAATGCTGATTCTGGCTTGCCAAAGATTGTTGACGCTATGAAGTTTGCCATTAACAGTGAAAGTACGGTCAGAGCTAGCCCAGTTGCAACCTCAAAAGTCAATCCAGCGACAATTATCTTACGCAAATCCGCCTTATTGTTTATGGCTCTGTAATGGGCACAATATTTTGTCAGGGCAGAACCAACGCCCCAGTCTTGAAAAAGGAGTATAGTCGCTGCCGGAATCAACGCGATAGTGTATAACCCGTATTCCCCTCCTTGGATGAATATGCCCAATATTATTGTGCCGACAGCTAATATCGCTGTGGATACTATTTTTCCAACGAACAACTGGAAACTTCCAGTAGCCGAAGACTTGCCCATTTTTAATGCTTTTTCCATAATTCCCGCCTTATACTAGTTGCTTGGAGTTACATTCGGAGTTTCATAGTTTGGCTATAGCTTCGCCTTCTGCACACCCATTGAGAAAGCTTAAAGCATACTTTTTGTTTTTATGGATTGAGGTGAACATTGTATGCATAGTTATTCGAGGGTTCTTGTGACTGGGGGGCTGGCTTTATCGGTAGCAATATAGTGGATAGGCTTTTGACTGAAGGTTTGGAAGTGGTTGTGTTGGATGATTTGCGGAGTGGACTGTTAGAGAATGTTAATCAGCATTTTAGTAAGGGGAATTTTCGTTTTGTTCGTGGAGATATTAGGGATTCTGGTCTTGTTAGGGATTTGGTGGGGAATGTGAATTGTGTTGTGCATTTGGCTGCGTTGATCAGCGTACCAGAATCAATAAAGAATCCTGTTTTGACTAATGATGTGAATGTTAATGGGACTTTGAATTTGTTGAAAGCTTGTGTGGATTTTGGTGTTGAGCGTTTTGTTTATGCTTCTTCGTGTGCTGTGTATGGAAATGCTGAAAGCTTGCCCATAGAGGAAGATTGTCCAGTGAGACCGGAGTCACCTTATGGAGTTTCAAAGTTGGTTGCGGAAAAATACGTGCGGGCCTATCATGAAGATTTTGGTTTGGAAACTGTTTGTTTACGGTATTTTAATGTTTATGGTCCGAGACAGGTCTATAACGATTATAGGGGGGTTATAACGCAATTTATAAGTCGTTTGGCAAAGGATCTTCCTTTGGTGATGGTGAACAGACAAGGGATTTCGTTCATGTTCGGGATGTTGTAGAGGCGAATGTGTTAGCTTTAAATAGTGAAGGGATATCGGGAGAGACTTTTAATATTGGTACTGGTGTGGCGACAACAATAAATCAATTGGCTAATGTTCTACTGGAAGTGAATGAAAAAACTCATCTGGAAATGGTACATTCACAGTGTAGAAAAGGTGACATAAGGCATAGCGTCGCAGACATTTCTAAAGCAAAAAAGAAACTACAATATAATCCGAAGATATCGTTAAGACAAGGATTGGATGAGTTTACGAAAAGTTCGGTATACACTCGTAATAAATCTTAAAAGTCATTTCAGCCACTTTGTCCCACGTAAAGGTCTCTGCCTTTCTTCTTCCTTTTTCTGAAAGCCTTTGTCTGAGCGCTGCATCATCAAACAACTTTATCATTGCTGAGGCTAATGCCTCTGGGTCATCTGGTTCTACTAATAATCCTCCTCTTCCCAAATACTCTGGAATTCCTCCAATGTTTGACGCTATGATGGGGGTGGCATTTCCCATAGCCCTAGTAATTATGCTACTCCCTGATACATGGGATGAATATAGTGCCAAAGTGAACATACTTTCTTGCATTTTTTGGTCGAAGTCTGCTTCACTGAGGCGCCCTTTCCAAACTAGCAAGTCGGCTACGCCGATAGTAACCGCGTCATTAATTGCTTTGTCTTTCTCTGCCTCGCTATAGATACCATATATGTGCAGGTGCACTTCTCGACCTTTGTCTTTCAATAGTTTTAGAGCTCGCAGTATCGTCAAAAATCCTTTGCCTTTAGTTGGTGCTCCGAAAAATGTAATCTCTTTTCTGGGAAGCCCAATTAAAGGGGGCAATGATGCTCCATGCGGTACAATTCTTATTTTGGATGCTGGAACACCAAAAGCCATAATTCTCTTTTTCATATCACTCGAATGAACAATTATTCTATCCGCTTTCTTATACGAGCGATAAAAGAATCTGTTCAATGACTGAAGCGAGTGCACGGTCACAATGCGCTTCTTTGATGTTGGAATCGACAGAAGCATGTAAAGAGGACCTATTCCAAACTGAAACGCTGAGGATTGTTGATAGTGAATGATATCGCAATCTTTGCATTTTGCCAAGTAGGAGACTCCCCTCAAAAGTTGAAGAAGCAACCTAGTTAGGAAAACAAGCTTACGAAGAATTTTAGGCGCACTATCGGTTTCTAAAACAGGTAGGTATGGAGGAAAGGAAGAGAACTCGCAGTTTTCTTGAAAAACATCTTTTTTCCCTACAAATCGCCGCCAACAGACACAGGGTGCAGAAACAATTTGTAAATCTACACGGCTACGCAAAGCAGCTTGTAAATTATATGAGTAGTTTGCCATGGACAAATCCTTGTACCAGCATGTGATCATTCCAACCTTCATACGTGTGTTCACCTCGGTTCGCGCGCTGCACAAGCGTTTCCCAATTTTGGGGTCATGGATGACTTTGACTGTTCGAAAAGACAGTTCCTCACCCTTTCCGCGTGTACATGGGACAGTATCGTAAGGCGTAAGATTTAATAGTCCCACCAATAATTAGTATATGAGGCGAACATTTAAACACGTTGACATACAATTATAAATAATGACTAAAAGGTGGTGAACGATGACCTTGATCTCAGGGAAGATAAGTTTTGTTGTTGCAGTTCTACTAGTATTTCTACTAGCTACAACAAGTGTAGCCACGCTAAGTAGTTCCACCTATATTGCCTCTCATGGAACAATAGAATATCCAAGCGTTTTTTCGAACGCGTATCAAAAAAGCGAATTGCGTGGTGTTCTCGTGAAGTTTCTTGGGCAGTATGCACATGACGACGACCTTATTTGTCAAACACTTGCTGATTACGATTTTAACGCAGTATATCTGGAAGTCAATCCATTTACTTGGACAGGTGCGATGCTTAGTCAGTTTCAGGACATGATAAACGCGTGCAAAAAATACGGTCTAGATTTTCATGTCCTCTTTCTTTTTTATGGGTATGACTCTACTTATACTGCCAGTGCCGAGGCGGGATATCCATATGGCCTGGGGGGTAGTAATCCAGATTGGCGAATGGTAGATTCAAACGGCAACTACGTTAACTGGTGTTGCCTAGAAAAAGAATCAACAAGAGCACGTGTTAAACAGGTACTTGAAGTCATGCTTACAAACTTTCCAGAAATAGTGGACATAAACTGGGATTATGTACGCTACCCAACATCATCAGAGGGTCTAGACTCCTACAGCGTATGTTACTGCGACGAATGTAAAGCAGCGTTTCAAGCATGGTTAATAGCAAATGGCAAAACATTCACTGGAAATTGGGCTGACTATTATCATGGTGGTTCGCATTGGGCAGAATATGCAGAATGGCGGTGTACCCCGATAAACAACATTATCAGAGATGGGCGTCAATGGGCGTTGAATATAAATCCGAACCTAATTTTTACTGCTGACGTATGGTCGCCTTACGCCGGATGGACACCGGATTTCTACAAAGATTCTATGGGGCAAGACCCTGCTTATTGGATTTCTCAAGGCTGGCTTGACGCTATTAACCCGATGAAATACACTGATAGCATGAGTAGCCTTCAAACCTTTGAAAGCATGACGATACCATATCAATTGGGTGATGCAAAAGGTGCGGTTCCACTTGTGCCGTTCATATCACCAGGCAGTCCAGGAGCGGGTATTGGTGCTGTTTCTACAAGTTTCTGGGTGCAAGAAATTGATTATTTGCGGCAAATAGGCTGTAATGGTTTCATAATCTGGAGATACGGTGGTCCAGGTCTCTCCGAAACTGGCTCTGCGTTAGATATCACACCATATCTCGCTGCAATACGAGATAGTTGTGCCAAAGGAGCTTTTCCAGTATTCAAACAATCACCACCGACTATCGTGGGTTCAACTATTTCATGGCAAACTTCGCTTCCAACCACAGGAAAGGTTGAATATAGTCAGACACCAATATTCACAGCGACACCCAAAACAGGATCATTGTTGCCCTACGTCGACATTGACTATGCACCTGGAACGATTCTATCCGAATCCACGCCAACTCAAAACCACTCAATCACTATACCTATTTCGCCACCGTTCTACTATCGCATAAGAGCTGTAGACTCTAATGTTGAGCTTGCAGGTCCAGTATATCTGAACACGGGCTAACCTAAATGAATCTTCGTTGATGCTGTTCTGGTTTCAATTCGTCTCGAATTCGCTAAGGTCTTAAGGCTGATGCTAATTACACCTATTGAACCTCGTTTGACATCGGCAACTATTTCGAATCCGAGAAACGTTTGTTCAGTAGATTAATAAGTCTCCTTTTTCGAGGAAAAACTTTACCATAGTCGGTATATTCAATCAGTTGTCCACCCCATTTGGATTTGAATCTATAGATTCCCTGCGCCCTCTTTTGGCCGGCGTCAATCTTGTAGAGTTCTACGCCGCCTAAATCTTGGTGCTTAAGTCCTTTTTCATGCCCCCATTTCATGAGATGCCACATCAAAACGTCACCTGCGTATAATCTCTTGGATCTGGCGTAGCTAGAGTCAGCGAGTGTATGAAGATAGATTGCGTTGTTGAAAATAAAAGATAACGATCCTGCCAACGGTTCATCTTTTAATTTTGCAACAAAAACTGCTATCATGTCATTTTTTGAGAAATGGTCCCATAAGGATGTAAAATGGGAATATGGATAAGTCTTTACCTGCGCTCTTTTGCTTGTTTGTATGTGCATTCTGTAAAATTCATTCAGCTCATCCCGACTGGATACTTTGATAATTTCTACGTCGCCTTGAAGTTTTTCTATATTCTTTCTAGCGCTTCGATCTATTCGTGACCATATCGTGTCTAATGGTTGCTCGAGGTTGACTAGAATAGTACCCATTCTTTTTTTCCAAAAACTGAGCGAGGAGAATATCTCACTATGGTCATCGAGGAATGCGGATCTGGCAAGTTTTATCTCGTAACAGTTTTTTTCTTGGGCTTTTTCAACGATTTTTTCTACCATCTCTCGAAACAGTACGTCGTTTCTCGAAGATTTCTCCACTAGGTGGGGGCTCTGTGTAAGAATAATTGGTCCATGTTCCCAAAAAATGAAGGGTAGCATCTTGTGGAATACTGGAGAAATAGCGTGTTTGTATAACTTGCCAAAGAGTAGACCACGTTTACCCAATAAGGTAAGAGCAGGATGTTTGGCGTAACAACTTTCTATCGCTAGCAACAAACCTTTGATGTTACCCTTGTTGTCTAGGGAAGCAATGTAAATGGGGCGATCACCGTAAGTTTTCCTCAGATACTCTGCCCAATAAGTAGATTGAAATATTGTTCCCTTGATTTCTGCTTCAATCAGCGCTGTATTCCAAGTTTTCTCATTTACTTCCTTTAATTCAACTATCACAGCCAAATCCGCTCATACAGAGTTTTGATTATGCTTCAACATTTAAGGTGTAAAATAAATGTCACTGTCTCCGTTTGAATATATTTTGTTACAATCTGCTAGAATAGGTGATACGTCAGAGGTATTAAAAAACGTATATGCCCCGCCCATGCGTTCGGAAATCACGCCTATTCGAACGTTCAGATATTTCAGGTAAATATACGTTTGGGATTCAAGCTTAGTTTCATTTGTAATTGGAAGCATTCTGCCTTCTGACAGAAGTGCATAACATCTCAAAAATGTCTCTAGTGAATTTGAATCAGCATACACTTTGGATGTTGAGTTCATGTTTGCCATTAACCATTTTGCACTAACAACTTCCTGATCCAGAAAGTATAGGCTGTGCGTTTCAGCTTTTATGCTAGCCTGAC
>CAYGYP010000032.1:0-11285 GCA_964354115.1 uncultured Candidatus Bathyarchaeia archaeon
ATCGTGGAGGAGGTGGAGGCGGAGGTTGGGCGGAAAACACTTGCTTAACCGAAACTACGGTTGTTCCTGCCATGCGGTCAGTGTATTTCTGGCGTGGGTCAGGTCCGGGTGAAGCCACTGCGATTAGCCAGTCTAACAAGAGGAAAAGCCCATAGATCTTGCTTATGTTCCGGATTAATGCTTTATCAAACGTTACTTTGCTGCCGTTCACCATATGTACCTGAAAGCCCAAGATCCTCTTCCCTATTGTTGCACCCCAGGAAATTTCCAAGAACGCGAAGTAAAACACTTGGATCACACCCGCGATAAAGGGCCACAGCAGCCACATTGCCCACCACGGTGCCCATCCACCCCAATAATACCCCGAGAGATACGACGGGACAGGCCAGAGGATTCCTGCAATTACAACGTACAGGAGGTATGCCGGAATGTAAGTTATGACGCTGTCGATGACGAGCGCAAGGAACCTCATTAGCCAATGATTGAAGTCGACCTGTGTACCACTTCTACTTTCAGCAGACATTTTCTCATCAGGCTAGTATTTCGACCCGACCCATTATTATCATTTTCTATTCATATAAATGCAAAACAGCTAGCGCTGAAGAAGAGAAGTTGAATAGCAATTGGCGCCAATGATGGAATGAACAATCCAAGATTCTTTGCGCGCGCTCGATGCTGACAAGCTAGCGCGCTTGACTAGCTGCGCAAGCGCAAGCAACGTGAGATTTGCCTATTGGTTCAGCAGCCTACGCGTGCTCATTCACATCTCGAAATACTTCTCCTCGACCACCTTTTGATGTTCAGATCTGTCCTTATTGTGGCTAGCAAATTACTTACGTGCCACAGTATGGTCGAGGATAAAAATTGTGGGGTATTATTGCAGTTGCATTAGTCTAGACGTATTTTTGGCACTTGTAACAGTACCATCTCTGATATTGCTGGATGTAAGATAGTGGTCCCTTGCATGTGGGGCAGACCGGTTGCTGAGCTTGTTGAGGTTGCATCACTTGCGGTCCAGTCGTCTGAGCGGCTGAGGGCTTCAATATTATGAAATCTCCTGCTGCCTGGATTTCATCCCACTGAACTTCTCTGTTTTCACCTTTTTTCGTCTCGACAATCAATACATTTCCCAGTTTTCCTACGGTAAATGCAATATCCTGCACCGTTCCCGCGTCATTGCCATCGCTATCAATCACTTGCATGCCTATGAGCCGATCCTTTGTCATGGCTTTCTTCTCTCTTGACATTTCAATCACTTTGAACTGTTGTAACTCTAGTTGCGACATACTTTATAAGTTTTAATGCTTGTCAATGAGCATCCTTGGCGTCAGAGCGCTGGCGCGTGCTTATGCGGGAGAAGTCTCCACGACGTTGGAATTTAGTTGAAAATGTCCAATAGACTGATAAACACTGTCTCCTACTGCCCAATTATGGGAGACGAGCTGAAGATCTCGTGTGGAGTTTTCGCGGCGGCAAGCTATGAGAACCAGCCTATATTTCCATACATATATTGGGGACTAAGAGCCCAAAATCACAGAGGGCACCAGTCACACGGCTTCCTGACGTACAATGAGGGGAAATTCCACGTCTACAGAAGCCTAGACCTTGTACCGAAGATAAAAACCAGCGCCATTCAACAATGGTTTGGGCGTCTACCTGGTCACATTGGCATCGGGAATGTTAGGTATACGACCTCTGGGAAAACTGACGAAAAAGCGTTGATTGACGGCACTCAGCCAGTTACAGCTTCAAAGAATGGGCTGAAGCTTGCCGTTTCTTTCAATGGCAACGTGGTTAACACTTTCCAGATTAAGAAGGAAATAAGCACGGAGTTCCCAGGTTTCACCTATGAATGTGATGCAGATTTGATATGCCACAAACTCATGATTGAGCTGCTAAAACGCAAGGATCTGATTTCAGCCGTCAAGACATGTATGGTTGACGTCGATGGAGCCTTTTCAGTAGCTGGCGTGACTGAAAATGGCGAATTCTTCGCCTTCAAAGACCCGCACGGAATAAGACCCTTGTGCGCAGGACACAGTGAGGACGGATCAACCTATGCTTTTTCTTCAGAAACCGTTAGTCTAGACATCAACGGTTTCGAAAGAGACTTCGAACTGAAACCAGGAGAATTTGTGAAGGTTACGAGAAACGGCTTTGAACGAAAGGAGCTTGTAGAAGGCGAGCGGAAGGCTTTTTGCTCCTTTGAATTTGCCTATTTCGCAAGACCAGACTCACGTTTCGATGACAGATACGTTTATGAAATACGCGAAGAGTTTGGCAGGAATCTCGTCCGGGAAAATCCGGGTATCATAGAGAATGCAGACATAATCCTTTCAGTGCCCGAAACAGGCGATGATCCGGCAATGGGGGTTCATGAAGAGTCTGGGTTAAGATGGGAAAGAGCCTCGCGTCGGCATCGATACGTTACAGAGAGAGCCTTTCTCTTGCTCAGTAGGGAACGCCAGCCCACAATAGACCGAAAAATCAACATTTTGGCCTCCAAGATTGACGGAAAACGCGTAATAGTAACAGAGGACAGCATTGTCCGAGGAGACACCACAAAAGTAATAGTGGAAAAGCTCCGAAGAATGGGAGCAAAGAAGGTTTACTTGTTCGTCACATTTCCTCGCATCATAGGACCGTGCCTGTACGGAATAGACATGGCAACCTATGGGCAACTCATAGGCTCGAAACATACAGCCGAGGAAATAGCGGAGATCATAGGCGCAGACGCCGTATGCTATCAATCGTTAGAAGGCTTAGTAAGGGCAACAGGTTTTGCTCGCAACGAGTTATGCACTGCTTGCACCACAGGAGAGTATCCAACCCCAATGGCCCAGAAAATGACAGACACGATGAAGAAAAGGTTCCAGGAAGGCTACCAAGAAACAGGAAGAATCTATGAAGTTGAAGAGGCAATCAAGAGTGCGTAGTGGTAAAATAGATTAGGCATCTCTACCCATCATGTAGTTGATGGTTAGTCATGGAAAAAGTCGGTGTGCTTGTCGTCTCCTACGGGGCTAGAGAAGCAGCCATAATTGACGCTTTTGCGCGTAGCGATTATTACAAGGTGGATCTTTATGTTGCGGACAAACAGAAAAATCCCTTCAACGCAAGAATTGCCACCAAGCATGTTGTCATTCCAGATCTGAATGTGGAAGAAATCTGCAGATTTGCCGAGGCAAATAGGGACAAGATCAGTTTTGGAATAGTCGGTCCTGAGAAGCCAATAATAGAAGGAGTACGCGACTTAGTGGAGGATCGCACTAGTATACCGATGATCTGTCCAACCAAAAACTGCGCCATAGAGAAAAGCAAGGTTCAGCAGCGACTATTGTTTCAAGAAGTAGTTCCAGAGGTAAATCCCCGCTTTAGGATTTTCGATCCCAAAAACTACAAGAACGTGACAGAAGTGAAAAGGGCTGTTTACAACTGGCTTGATGATCTGCAGAACAAAGCAGTTGTTAAACCCGACAAGCCGGCGGCTGGAAAAGGCGTAGGCGTTTGGGGAGACCACTTCACAAATCGTGATCAGCTTTTCGAACACTTTCTTTCGAACTTCCAATTTGGCTCAGTAATAATAGAAGAGAAAGTCGATGGCGAAGAATCCAGTTTTCAGGCTTTCTGCGATGGGAAACACATTGCGCCCCTGCCTGATACAAGAGACTATAAGCGAGCATTTGACCATGACCAAGGACCGAACACTGGCGGAATGGGTTCCTACAAGGATGCCGGCGAAGTGTTACCCTTCCTCAATATTGATGACAGAGCCAGAGAAATAGAGATCGTGCGAAGGATCTTTACGAAGTGGAGAATAGAAGATGCGTCAGGACTGAGAGGTATTCCGTTTTATGTGGCTTTTATGCATACGGGCAGGGAATCAAAAATTCTTGAGAACAACAGTAGACCAGGAGACCCGGAGATGATAAACATTCTCCCTATTCTGAAACAAGACTTCGTTGACACATGCTTCAAAATTCTGGAAGGAAACCTGACGCACGTGGAACTAGAGAAGGCGGCCACAGTTGTCACCTATAAGGTTCCGGTAAACTACGGAGGATATGTGGATGCTTTCACAGGCCTAGTGGACACAAACGAAGTTGGCACACCAGTCAACTTGAGTAAGGCCTATGAAATGGACAAAAAATATAGTGGCAAAATTCGAGTCTATCCTGCATCTATGGAAATTCGTGACGGTGAAACCTATGCCCTTAAGTCCAGAGCTGTAGCAGTTGTAGGAACAAGCGAAGAGATCGAAGCAGCCAGACAAATCTCAATTGAAGGCATAAAAGCCATCAAGGGCGGAGGACTTTGGTCCAGAACAGACATAGCCTCTAGGCGTCACATAAATGAAAGCAAGCTCCACATGGAAAAACTGAGGACCAGATAGTGAAGAGAGTTTTCATTTCCGACTGTGAAGGCCCAATTTCAAAGAATGATAACGCCTTCGAAGTCGCCTCACAGTTCATTCCAAATGGAAACAGACTGTTTTCGGTCATAAGTCGCTACGATGACGTGCTTGCAGAGGTCCTGAAGAGACCTAGCTACAAGGCTGGCTACACGTTGAAGCTTATTCTACCTTTCCTGAAGGCTTACGATCTCACGGACCAGAAGATGCAAGAGTTTTCTGCCAACAGCTTAGTTCTGATCTCGAACGTAAAAGACATGTTGCAGCATATAAGAAGCATAGCCTATGCTTTTGTTGTCAGCACAAGCTATGAACATTATATACGAGCGTTGTGCCAAGCCTTGGATTTTCCTTTCAGAAACACTTACTGCACGAAGGTCAGTATCGACAAGTACCATATAACCAAACAGGAGAGAAACCGCTTGAAGGAACTCGCTGCAGAAATAGCACAAATGCAAATGATCACAATTCCCCCAAATGCAAAATCTATGGAAGAGTTTTCACAAGATGATCAAAGAACGATTCACCGTTTGGACGAGATCTTCTGGGAGAAAATAGCGAATATGGAATCGGGAAGAGCCTATTCTGAGGTTAACCCGATGGGCGGAGGCGAAAAGGCTGAAGCAATAGAAGATGTCGTCCGAAAATTAAAGGTTAGCCTGGCTGATGCGATGTATGTGGGTGACAGCATAACAGATAAGGAAGCCTTCAGACTTGTAAGAGAGAATCGTGGGCTGGCTGTGTCCTTTAATGGTAACCAGTATGCTGTTAACAGCGCTGAAATTGCCGTGCTATCAGAGACCAGCATTTCTACGGCAATAATCGCAGACATTTTCTGCAGGTTTGGAAAAAAACAGACCTTGGAACTAGCGGAAAACTGGCAAAAGGGAGAGTTAAACAAGAGCCAGGTCAACCGAAGTCTGCTTGAACGGTTCTTCAAATTCAACAATAATAAATCTAGGGTTAAAATAGTAACCAGTAGAAACGTTGAGAAACTGGCAAGAGAGAGCAACGAATTCAGGAGGAAAGTCAGGGGTGAAGCTATCGGGAGACTTGGGTAGATGATTAAGAAGAGTATGATTGAGGATACCTTTGCAGAGGCTTTTGACGGTATCTACTGCCGAATCACCGTTACTGCCGATGACGACGACACGCTGAAAAAAGCAGCTGAGGACGCTACTGCAACACCATCGGGAGTAATTGGAAGACTTGATAACGGAATTGAAAGATGGTTGGTTGAAGAAGAAACGCCCGACAGACGAAAGGGAGCGATCCTACAGTTCTGGAAGGGCATGGACAGAGAAAAGCCCATTGAAGATACGATCAAACGTTTTGAGAAAGAGCTTTCCTATAGAATTCGCCAAGATATTCTGGTGAAGCCCTTTACTTCCGTCTTTGATGCTTTGTCTCTGAAGCCCGAAGGAAAAATCGACATGATGGAACGAGTTGGGCATTGCGGCGACGGATTCGAGTGGGAGAAGCAACTTTTTGGCCGTCACATGATCGTGGTTCCCCTGATGGTTCCAGATTTTCTCATAGAGCGATACATCGGCTATTCCCGGGGAATATCAGGAGGCAACTTCTGGATGATGTGTAGAACCAAGAAAGCCGTCATGGACGCTGGAAAAGCTGCTTTGGAAGCGATAAGCAAAGTTGAAGGCGTAATCACCCCTTTTGACGTTTGCTCAGCTGGCTCAAAAACTGAAACGAAGTTTCCGTTGGTAGGACCAACGACAAATCATCCCTACTGCCCTACTTTGAAAAGCAAGCTTGGCAGAGACTCGAAAGTTCCAGAAGATGTCAAGTACATTCCGGAAATAGTGATTAATGGAATTTCAATGAATGCTGTCAAAGAAGCCATGAAAGCCGGTATAACAGCAGCATTAGACGTTGATACCGTGACAAAGATCTCCGCTGGAAACTATGGTGGCAAGCTTGGCGATCACAAAATCTACCTGCGAGAGTTGTTTTCATGAGAGTTTTTGACACCATAGGGTTTGGCGCGCTGAATGTAGACAAGCTCTTCAAGGTGAATAGAATAGCCTCAGCAGAAGAAGAAAGCGTCATAACAGCCTATAAAGAAGCATGCGGTGGCTCAGCAGCCAATACTATAGTGGCTCTGGCAAGGCTGAACTGCAAGGTCGCTTTCATTGGAAAAGTGGGACCTGACAGAGAAGGAAGAATGCTTCTCGAAGATTTTTCCAGAGAAGGTGTTGACGTGACTGGAGTGGTTCCTGCAAAACATGGAAGAAGCGGAACAGTCATGGGCTTCGTTGATGGAAAAGGTGAAAGGGCATTATACATTGATTCAGGCGTGAATGACGAAGTAGGAGTCGAAGAATTGGACATGAGGCGTGTTTTTCAAACAAAGTTCTTGCATTTGACGTCGTTCGTTGGAGAGAAGTCGCTGCAAACCCAGAAGAAGCTCTTCGAGATTCTTCCTGAGGAAGTCTTGGTGAGCTTCGATCCAGGCATTATTTACGCAAGGAGAGGTTTGAATGAGCTGAAGCCCATAATAAAGAGAACATTTGTGATGATACCGAACGCGGTTGAGCTTGAGCTCTTAACAGGCAAGACCGATTATTGCAAAGGTGCAGAGGCACTACTTGCCGAAGGCATCAGGATAGTGGCGGTTAAGCTCGGCGCTGAAGGTTGCTACGTGACTGACGGCAGGAAGAGCCACTTAATAGAGTCGTATAAGGTCAGAGTTGTGGATACGACTGGGGCAGGCGATGCTTTTTGTGCTGGTTTTCTTTATGGTCTGATTAAAGGCAAAAAACTTTCTGATTGTGGGAAGATAGGGAATTTTGTGGCATCGCGATGCATAATGAAGGTGGGTGCAAGAACAGGGCTCCCTCACGTCAAGGATCTAGGTTTTCTTGCTTAGGAATGTGACTAGACTCTCAAAGATCAGTTTGCCATCGCCGTATGCAGTTCTTTGTGTTTGACTTGTCCAGTCGGGTTGTTGCCACCAATAGAATGCTCTTTCTGGATGTGGCATTAGACCGAATACTGTTCCTTCTGGGTTGCATATGCCTGCTATGTCGTAAAAAGAACCATTGGGGTTTGCTGGAAAACTGCCGTCTGCATGTCCGCCATGTTTATTGCAGTACCTAAAAACCAACTGATCATTTTCACAGAGCTTTTCCCAAAGCCTTTTTTCTCTTTCCCTTGAGAACGTGAATCTGCCTTCTGAATGTGCTACTGGCATTCGCAGGACTTTCCCTTTCGGTATTTTACGGGTGAACGCACATTTTCCACTGTTTTCGTGTTTTAGAAAGATCCATCTACAATTGTAGCCAGGCGGAACGTTCGTGGCCAACGCAGCATCTGGGTAAGGGCTAAGCCCTTCAAAACCCGGCAGCAAACCAGCTTCAACGAGCACCTGAAAACCATTGCATATTCCAAGTACTGGGCGGCTGTCATCAACAAAAGCCTGCAACTCTTTGCCCAGTTTAGCGAGTATCCACCTTGCCCATATTGCTCCAGCACGTACGTAGTCTCCGTAGGAAAACCCTCCTGGAAAGATTAGCGCACCGTATTCTAGAAGGTTTCGGCGCTTTACTAATTCATTGACGTGAACAACCTCAGCCTGAGCGCCTGAGTCTTCAAGGGAACGTTTTGTCTCCGCGTCGCAGTTTGTTCCGCCTACGCGTAATATACAGATCTTGATACCGTCTTTTTGCATAGGTCAAGCCTCTTTAAGTGTTTGTTTCCAACTTGCGCGCAAGTCACTGATCGAAGCATCAAGAACGACTTTCCCATCTAGTCCAAGTACGCGTAGCCGAGGACTTTTAGTGACTGTACCGATTCTCGCATAGGTTTTTCCCTTCATCAGAGCTTGAAGGTCAAGTTTGTCTTCGTCTACAACTTCCAACAGGAAACGACTGTTGGATTCCGAGAAAAGCACAAAATCGTTGCGCTCGATGGCTTCTGTCGGGACTTTTCGCAAGTCTAACTCGATCCCATAGTCGCCTGAGAACGCCATCTCAGCTGCCGCCACGCCCAAGCCGCCTTCAGAAAGATCGTGGCAAGCCCTAACCAAGTCCGAATCAATTGCTCTCATAACGGTTTTGAAAGTCTCGCTGGCTGTTTTAGATCTTATCTTCGGTACGGTGTTTCCTAGAAGTCCCTTAAGCCGATAGTATTCTGAGCCACCTAGCTCCTTGAAAGTTCGTCCAACAATATAGACTGAATCGTCCGCAGCTTTAGCGTCTATCGAGACTGTCCGCCGAATGTCTGGCACGATGCCCAAAGCGGTGACCAAAAGAGTGGGTGTTACAGGGCCGAGTGGAGATTCATTGTAAAGACTATCCTTGCCTGAGATGAACGGCGTTTCGTAAGCCTTTGCAGTATCATAGCAGGCTCTGCAGGCCTCAACCAGACTGCCAAGTCTTTCTGGTTTGTCTGGGTTGCCCCACGTGAAATTGTCAAGCAATGCAATTCTTCTTCCCCCGACAGCCACATTGTTCCTAACAGCCTCATCTATTGCCGATGCGGCCATCCAGTAAGCGTCAATCTTCCCATAATTCGGGTTTATTCCGCACGAAATCGCTATACCCTTCCAAGAGCTACTCAGAGGCTTCAACACAGCCGCGTCATTGGGACCTGCATATTCCCCATGCAACGGCTTGAGTGCAGTGTTACCTTTAACCTCGTGATCATAAGTGCGCACGACACTTTCCTTACTTGCGATGTTAGGCGACGACAGTAGTTGCAGCAATGTTTTGTTCAGGCTTTCCGGTTCCGAAAAGCGTGGTTCCCTGAGGTTTGTAGGCTTAAGCTTTGCGATCTTCTGGGATTTCGGCGGTCCGAAAAGGAATGAAATTTCGACATTTGCGACTTCCACGCCTCGATAATTGATCCGCAAGGCTTCTTCTTGTATGAGCCGTCCGATTGCAGTAGCCTGAACATCTTCCTTCTCGAAAATATCTTGCACGCGTTTAAGATTTCCAGCAGGTACGGTTAAGAGCATTCTCTCCTGCGATTCGGAAATGTAAATCTCCCAAGGGGCCAAGCCAGCATATTTTAGCGGCACATTTTCGAGCTCTACAGTTGCGCCGCACCCAAATCTTTTGGCAATCTCGCCGACGGCTGATGATAAGCCGCCACCGCCCAAGTCCGTTATTGCTGAGGCCAATTCGAGGTCTCGAATCTCGATTATGGCTCTCTTCAGTTTTTCCTCTTCAATGGGATTTGCAATTTGCACTGCAGGGCGAGAGATCTCTTCTGATTTTTCAGTCAGTTCGGCTGATGCAAACGTTACGCCGTGAATCCCGTCTCGACCAGTTTTGCCGCCTGCAAGAATCATTATGTCGTCTGGCTTGGCGTTCCTTCTAAATTTCTTCAGCGGAAGAAGCCCTATACACCCGCAGTAAACGATGACATTTCCGACATAGCTTTCATCGAAGTAAATGGCTCCGTTCACAGTTGGGATTCCCATGTTGTTTCCATAGCTTCCGATGCCGGCTACCACGCCCATGTAAAGGTATTTCGGATGTTTCACCCCTAAAGGCAATTTCCGATAATCAAGATCCAATGGTCCAAAACCCAAGACATCAGTGCAAGCGATCGGATCTGCCCAAACGCCTAAAACATCGCGGATTACTCCCCCCACCCCCGTTGCTGCCCCGCCGAAAGGTTCCACGGCTGAAGGGTGATTATGCGTCTCAACTTTGGCTGCTATCCCATAACCTTCGTCAAATTCAACTATGCCCGCATTATCCTCGAAGACTGAAAAACACCAAGATGCATCAATCTCATCCGTGACCTTCGCGATGTACGTTTTGAAGAGACTGTCAATCCCTCTGCCTCTATATCTTACTTTCCCCTTGAACGTCTTGTGGAAGCAGTGTTCTGACCACGTCTGGCTTATGGTCTGCAGTTCCACGTCCGTTGGGTTCCGTCCTTTCATTTTGAAATAGTCTCTGACAGCACGCATTTCTTGGAGGCTTAAGCCTGCGCCCAGCTGCTCACTTGCTTCATGAAGTTGCCTGTCTGAGGCATCGATCACGTTTATTTCGAACAATGAGAACGGAGTCTTCTTGCGGACGAAGACGCTGGTCGTCATCTCCCTTCCTCAATCATTATCACGTAATCATCCTTCGTTGGATTCGCTAGGAGTCTCTTGCACATTTCTTCAGCTTTGGCTTCAGCCTCATTACGTGATCTTGCTTCAAGAATAATCTCATATACCTTATCTACGTTCACGGATCCAACTTTGTAACCGAGTTCTTTCAGGAGCCGTGCTGTAGTCTCACCTTCCGGGTCGCTGTGTCCCGGCTTCAATTTGATCTCAACTCTTATCTGATATCTCATGGTTGAGTGTGATTTTCCTATGGATTTAAACACTTTCATCAGCGATGGAGCAACAATTATTTCAAAATGATTTTTGTTCTTGTAGGAGATTTCAATTCTTTCTGAACTAGTTATGCTGCCGATCGGTTGAGCGCGAATGTGAGTCTGTTCTAAGGCATCTATTGCTTCATCGGCATCAGTCTTGCTCACAACTATCGCGAATCCCCATCCCATATTGAAAGTCCTGAACATCTCTTCATCGGTTATCACGCCCCTGATTTCTGATGCGGTCTTCTGAATCAATTCAAAAATCGGATGTGGGTCGAAATTGGAAAATTCGAACCCTATGCCTTTTGAGAACTTTGATAATCTGTCAAACTTCAAGTGTGCATCGCCAGTGATTTGCACTGCTGCTTTTGCTTGGATCTCGTCAGCGACTCTGAGTATGGATTTAACATAGATTATAGTGGACTCAAGACTTCCTGAATTATCTCTCTATTGAGTCCTTCTGGGATATCGTAGGGTTCGTATTTCCCACCCCATTGTTTGAAGAGAATTTTTCTCGCAAGCGATATTC
>CAYGYP010000033.1:0-11152 GCA_964354115.1 uncultured Candidatus Bathyarchaeia archaeon
AGAACTGGACGCGAAGACAGGCGAACCAAATGGAGTATTGTGCGAGAACGCCCTAGGGCTAGTTTGGAAGGCTGTTCCGAAACTAGGTCGGAAAGAGCTTCAAGAGTCTTGCATCCTGGCCTGCGAAGAAGCCGTCGAAGCCGGACTCACATGCGTCCATTGGATCGTAGGATCCCCAAAAGAAATAGGAATCATCCACAAGCTCTACTCTAACGGAAAACTCCCCTTGAGAGTCTACTTGGGAATCCCCATAGAGTTTCTCGACTCGTTGACAAGTCTGGGATTGCCAACGGGCTTCGGAAACGACATGGTCAAAATAGGCTTTGTCAAGATCTTGGCCGACGGTTCTCTCGGAGGACACACAGCAGCCATGAAAAAGCCATACTCTGACAAGCCTGAAACGCACGGCGAGGTGTTGTACACGCAAGAAAAACTCGATCAACTCGTACTCAAGGCTCACACTGCTGGCTTACAATTGGCCATTCATGCCATAGGCGACCGTGCTGTAGAAGCCGTGCTGAATGCTTATGAAAAAGCTCTGAAGGAACACCCGTCGAAAAACCATAGACACAGGATTGAACATTGCTCCGTCCTCAACCCCAAACTGATTGAAAAGATGAAAAAGCTGGGATTAGTGGCTTCTGTTCAACCGCATTTTGTGGTTTCCGACTTTTGGGTCGTCGACCGTGTGGGAAAGACTCGTGCACGCTGGGTCTACCCATTCAAGACGCTTATTAACAAAGGCCTTACAGTCGTGTCTGGCTCAGACTGCCCAGTAGAGTCCATAAGCCCCATTCTGGGCATTTGGGCAGCCGTCGCAAGGAGAAATCCCCCAGAAGAAGGCTTAACGGTTGAAGAAGCTTTGAGAACGTACAGTCTGAACGCTGCTTATGCTTCCTTTGACGAGCACAAGAGAGGAACGATCGAAGCTGGTAAACTCGCTGATTTGACGGTACTGTCAGGCGATCTGTCGAGCGTTCAATCAGATGACATAAAGTTCGTCAAAGTGGAGATGACTATCGTTAACGGCAAGGTAGTTTATGTTAGGAGCCACTTGAACAAGAAGCCTTAGCCTTTTTGACCTCAGCGTTCCTGAAGAACATGAAGTACAATGAGCTGGCCATGAAATAGGTCACAGTTGTGAAAAGAAAGGGAGTGAAGAAGTCGCTTTTCGTCATCATTGCACCTGAGACTGACACAGTTATACCTCTCGGAATGTTGTCTGCCATAACCATCAGACCATTCGTCGTAGCACGCTCCGCGGGAGTCACTAGCTCCATCTGCAACGTCGTTCCTATTGGACCCGCCATGTTCATCAGAGCGTTTCGGGCAATAAATGCGGTAGCTGCCCACGTCAAGTTTGGAGAAAGGGTTGTAAGCATTATGAAGGGCATGGAAAGATACTCGCATAGCGCCACGCTTCTAGCCTTTGTCAGCCTTCTGGATAAGGCTGGCGCCACAAGCGTACCTATGCCCAGGGTTATGCTGCTCAAGGAGGACATGATGCCTATCTGCTCATCCGTTGCCTGAAACTTAGTGTTATCTCTGAAAAACACGTTGAATAGTGGCACTATGAACCCTGCCCCGAAGCCTATTATTGCGGTTGGTATCATGAATTTGATTATCGTTCTGGAACTCTTTATGTTTCGAAGGTTCAAAAGGTCAGCCATCTTTTGTTTCTGCAGATTTTTGCCTTCTCTTATGAGTAGAATGGGTAAGACAGCGGTGAAGGACAAAGCGATGGATATTGACAGAGCTACCCGATATCCAGTGGCCGAACCTTTGACCCCTGTGGGCAGTCCAAGCATTGTATTGAACAAAGTAGGCATGACACCGCCGACGTAGCTACCTGCAACGCCCATAATTATCATCAGTGCCCAAGCAAAACTGAACAGATAAGTACGTTCCTCAGGCCTACTATTTTCTGCCATAAAAGGTGCTGACGCCACCCATGACAATGTGCCAATCAAGCCTGAAGCAGAACTCGCGATCAGAAGGGTTGTTGGCTGCAGGACCCAAATCTGAGCAACATTGACCAGATTAGCCATGAGTCCAATCAGAATAGTCCTTTTGGGACCGATGCGCTCACAGAGTAACCCTGCAAGTAACGCGATAGAGCCAGTTGCGATGATGCTTGCTGTGGACATGATACCTATGAAGTCTGACTGAAAGTTCACTTGACGTAGGTACAAGTTGAAAATCACTCCCCAGATCCCGGAACCAAGACCTGTCAAAACTGTGGCCACCAAATACAGCTTGGCATTGCGGCTAAGCATACTCAAATTTTGAAAGTAACGTGTAACCCTGGACGAAGGATGCAAAGCTTTTTCACCAAGGAGATTCGTTACCATAAACCGTTTAGACATAAATATCTTCTCACGATTGAAGGAATTTATTTCTGTGTCCGTACAAGTGTATCCATGGTTGAGTCTGGCTTGAGCGAAAGAGCTGCACTGAAAGAAATCATTGAAACACTGCTTCGCTTACCTGAACCCACAAATAATGAGCTCAGTCGCATCAAGATTCGCGTTGCGAAGAAATATCAGTTGGCAAGAATGCCCTCGAACTCTGAAATAATAAGCATACTTCAAGCCAAAGAAAAAGTCAAGCTTCTGCCAATCCTAAGAAGGAAAGCTACGCGGACAATCTCAGGAGTCACAATAATAGCCACGATGACGAAGCCCTATCCATGCCCACAAACTGAGCCATGCGCTTACTGCCCAGGAGGACCAACATTCGGCGTCCCTCAGAGCTACACTGGTTTTGAACCAGCAGCGATGCGCGGCATACAAAACAAGTTCGACCCATACTTGCAAGTTAAGCATCGCATTGAGCAGCTAAAAGCCATAGGACACAACGTTGACAAAATCGAACTAATCATCATGGGCGGAACTTTTCCAGCCACCCCAATTGACTATCAAACATGGTTCATTCAACGCTGCTTGGACGCGATCACAGACAAGAAATCCTCGAGTCTTGAAGACGCAAAAAAGAACGCGGAGGCATCTTGTATCCGAAATGTCGGCATAACCGTTGAAACAAGGCCTGATTGGGCCAAGGAAGCTCACGTTGATCAGATGCTCAGCATGGGCGTCACACGCGTGGAACTCGGTGTACAAAATCCAGACGACAAAATCTACCGCTTAGTAGGCAGAAAACACACTGTAAAAGATGTTGTTGAAGCCACGCGTATTATGAAGGATTCAGGGCTGAAGATAGTCTATCATCTGATGCCCGGAATGCCTGGCTCAAACGAGGAAAAGGATCTAGAAGCCTTCAAGACCATTTTCTCGAATCCAGACTTCAAGCCAGACATGATCAAGATCTATCCTTGCCTAGTCTTGAAAGGCACAAGGGCTTACGAGTGGTATTCTGAGCACAGGTATAAACCATACACGACCATGCAAGCGGCCAGACTGATTGCAGAGATCAAGAAAACCGTCCCCCCATGGGTGCGCATAATGCGTGTTCAAAGGGATATTCCAGCGAAACTGATTATCGCTGGAGTCAAGCGCAGCGACCTACGCGAAGTGGTCCGCAAGCAACTGCAGGGACAAAACCTAAGGTGCAAATGCATACGTTGCAGAGAAGTAGGGCACAGCATGTTCACAACTGAAGCGAAGACAAAAACAGACGACATCAAAATCATAAGCACTGAATACGAAGCGTCCAAGGGGGAAGAAATCTTCATTTCAGCAGAAGACTCAACAAATGACCTATTGATTGGTTACCTGAGACTGCGCATCCCGTCTGAGAAAGCTCACAGACCGGAAGTGAGAGCAAAGCCATGCTCCATAGTGCGCGAACTCCACGTTTACGGGCCGCTGGTTCCCGTGGGGAAGCACTTGAACGAGGCCTGGCAACATAAAGGCTACGGGAGTTCACTGCTGGCCGAAGCGGAGCGTGTAACGAAGGAGGATTACAATTTAAAGAAGATCCTAGTCATAAGTGCTCTCGGGACGAAACCGTATTACATGCGGTTCGGTTATCAATATGATGGCGTTTACATGTCCAAAACCCTGGGGAATTGAAGATGAGCAGGAAAGATGAGAGTTCTGGTTACAGTGGAGAAGCGTTGGAAATTCTGAGAAAAGCCGAAGCTGAGATAGGTGACAAGATACGAGTGTCGAAAAAAGGGAAAGCCCACGAAGGAATACTGATTCCTCGATCTGAATACGGTGACGAAAGGCATGTTGTCATAAAACTGAAAAGCGGCTACAACATCGGGATACGCATAACAGCCGATACACACATTGAAAAGATTGGCATAGGAACCAAACCAGCATTTGCTCCGCCCCCGCTCCCAGACCAGAATCCGAAGCTGCCTCAAGTGACCATAATAAGCACCGGCGGAACCATAGCCAGCCGCGTGGACTACAGAACAGGAGCCGTGCGGCCTGCCCTTTCAGCCAGCGACCTGTACAGCGTTGTTCCAGAACTGGCCGACGTAGCGCGTATAGACACCCAGATACTTTTCAGCCTTTTCAGCGAAAACATAACCCCCAGACATTGGACAGAACTCGCTGGAGCAGTCGCCCGGCAAATAGATAGAGGCGTTGACGGCGTTGTAATCGCACATGGAACAGACACCTTGGGCTACACGGCTGCTGCCCTAAGCTTCGCTTTGCAAAACTTGCCAGTTCCAATCGTGCTTGTAGGCTCACAACGCTCAGCAGATCGACCTAGCTCAGATGCCGCAACAAACCTGATAGGTGCAGTGACAGCAGCAACCAAAGCTCCCTTTGCTGAGGTGACAGTTGCTTTTCATGAGACACCATCAGACACCACAATAGTGCTTCACAAGGGAACAAAAGTCAGAAAGTGCCACACAAGCAGAAGAGATACCTTCAAGTCGGTGAACGCGCCGCCTCTGGCTAGAATAGCGAACCAGAAAATAACCATGCTGACCAAGGACTACAAGAAACGTGATCCAGCCAAAAGGCTCGTCTTGAAGCCGGAATTCAGCGAAAAAGTTGCCTTGCTGAAATTTCACCCGGGCATGAGCCCAACCTTGCTAGACTGGCACGTTGAGAAAGGGTTCGGAGGCATAGTCCTTGAGGGAACCGGACTGGGGCACGTCAGCAGGTATCTCTTCGAAGCCATACAGAACGCTGTAAAACATAGTGTAATAGTTGCCATGACATCGCAGTGCATCTGGGGACGCGTGAACATGAACGTCTACAACACAGGGCGGGACCTACTTGCTCTGGGCGTGATCTCCCTAGAGGATATGCTTCCCGAGACAGCTCTTGTCAAGCTCATGTGGATTTTAGGGCAAACTCAGGACGTGGAAGAGGCAAAGAAACTCCTTACGACAAGCATTGCAGGCGAGTTCTCGCCACGAACTCTTCTTGACAGAATAGGCGATGAATAAGGAGGTTAAGACAATGGCACAGATCAACTATGAAGAAATAGGACTAAAAGTCGGGTTGGAAATTCACCAGCAGCTAGATACGTCTGCAAAGCTCTTCTGCAACTGCAAGCCGGAACTCTCTAAAGAAGAACCGGAAATCACTTTCCTGCGCGGGCTTAGACCTACACAGAGCGAATTGGGCCAGATAGATTCTGCGGCATATTTTGAATTTCAAAAAGGAGTGAAAATCCGCTATGAGGCGAACTCTGAAAACTCGTGTCTAGTCGAGATGGACGAGGAGCCCCCTCATCCCCTCAACGTGGAGGCCGTCGAAGCCGTCTTGACAGCGGCTCTCATGATCGAATCCGAACCTGTCGATGAAATCCACGTAATGCGCAAGACGGTCATTGACGGTTCGAACACGACTGGCTTCCAGAGAACCTCTGTAATAGCACTGAATGGCAAGATACAAGTGGGGCAGAAGACGGTTCCAATTGAACACGTAAGCCTGGAAGAAGATGCAGCGAGGAAAACCGGGGATGAAGAAGGCAACATCATACATTACCGAATAGACCGTTTGGGCGTGCCACTGATAGAAATTGCAACCGCACCCGTCATAAAATCGCCTAAAGAAGCAGGAGAAGTTGCTCTTGCCATTGGAAGAATCTTGAGAGCTACTGGAAAAGCTAAGCGCGGATTGGGGACAATCCGCCAAGACCTAAACATATCAATACCGAAAGGCACCCTGATAGAGATTAAGGGAGTTCAGGAACTTGAGCTTGTTCCCCTAGCAGTGGAGTACGAAGTTCAACGCCAGCTGAATCTGATCAAGATAAGCGAAGAGCTGAAGAAAACTGCATTGAAAGAACATGAGATAAAAGAAGAGTTCTTCGACGTGACGGACGCTTTCAAGAAGACGGGCTGCAAAGTCATCAGAAAGGCCCTCGACAAGAAGCAGCAAGTATTGGCTTTAAGGCTCCCAAAATTCAAGGGATTCCTCAAACGAGAATTGCTTCCTAATTTTCGACTTGGAACAGAAATGGCAGATCGAGCGCGATTCTGGGGAAGAGTCGGCGGCATTTTCCATACGGATGAAATGCCTGCGTACGGCGTGACGGCGGAGGAAATTGAAGAGATTAGACGCATCGTTAAGGCTGAAGAGCCAGATGCCGTGTTATTCGTGGCGGACAAGCCAGATAAGGCTGAAGATGCCCTGAAGGCAGTTGTAGAGAGGGCAAGAGAGGCATTGCAGGGTGTACCGGCAGAAACCCGAGCAGCGAACCCTGATGGCACGACGAGGTACATGAGGCCCCGACCTGGAGCCGCACGAATGTACCCGGAGACAGACATTCCGCCGATACAGGTGACCGAAGAACACTTGAAAGAGACTAGTTCGCGCCTGCCGGAGCTTCCGGAGCAGAAACTCGAAAGGATAGCAAAAGAATATAGACTAAATCAAAAATTGGCTAGGCAGATTCTCGATTCCGAGCACGGTGAGTTGTTTGAAACGATAGTCAAAGAAAGTAATGTTTCGCCGACTATGGTCGCCGTGTTCTTGACTGAAACGCTGAAGGCTTTGAAGCGTGACGCCGTTCAAGTAGACGTGGTTTCAACGGATCATATGCGAAAGATCTTCGAACTCGTAGGCTCTGGGAACCTGATGAAAGAGTCGCTCTCAGACGTGATTGTTTGGCTGTCAAGAAATGAAGGCAAGAGCGTGCAGGAAGCCATTGGCGGTCTCGGTTTGAAGACAGTTTCTACAGACGAGTTGGAGACGATGATCGAGAAGGTAGTCGCGGACAACAGGAAACTGATTCAAGAGCGAGGCGAAGCAAGCTTCGGTGTTCTTATGGGCATTATTATGAAGGATTTGAGGGGCAAGATAGACCCGGGTCAAGCAAGCAAGATGCTGAAAGAGAAATTAGAGGGAGCTTGAGGGGCTTTCGTGGTTCATCTTTATCTGTAGCTTTTGATCGTGAAGACAGGAGCCTCCTGCGGCTTAATGCTTTCGCCGCAGTATGGGCACATGTTGAACTCTGGCATCAAAGACTTGCCGCACGCAGGGCAGACTTTCGAGAATATGACATTTTCCTGAATTCTCTTGAAATCTCTCCTTAAGCCGCCAAGATCTGCCTTCATGTTATCGATGCTTTCCCTCAACGGTTGAATTTCCCTAGCTTCTGTCCTCACGTTGCAGATTAGATCCTTAACCTGTGCCAGAGTCTCACTGCTAGCCTCTATGGTGTCAAACATTGCATCGAGAACCTCGCTCTTGCTCTCCATCAACTGCGTTTCAACGGTACTATGTACCTTGGCGTCCGACAGTATCTTGTTCAGGAACGTCTCTACAGGATTTTCGAAAGCTATTCCGCATGTGATCCCCCAGAAAATCAAGGTGGCCAGAATGGTTACCCAAAAGTACGTGGATGGTGCTATGGACTGTAGTTCCGCGCCAACGAAGGGATATAGTTGAAGAAGTTTGATTGGATTGTTGAAGAATAATGCAGAGATAGCATCAAGCAGGTGTAACAGGGCTATGAAAGTCATAGAACTGAAGAGCCATACTGATAATCCCTTGCGAGTCAAAGACACTCCTCTTGTTGCGCAAGATCATGATGTAATACGACAATAGTGTATCGTAATATTTAATATGGTATTCCGAATTCGGAATATGTCGAAACCTGTATCACACAACACCCTTGAAAGCTTCTGACATTCGTTTCGGATCACTGAGCCACTGTAGCACGCATTGTTTGATCTTCGAATAAGGCATCTTGAGAGAACGGACGGCATGCAAGCAACGTACGAGATGTCAAACCACATACGTAAATCCTAAAAAGAAAAGCCTCTCTTCTATAACGATGGGATACTGTTGCAAAACAAAACAATGAGGAAAATGCAAAGCAGCTTCGCCCTGAGAGTCAAGATGGGCGAATACGAAGTGGAGATCAGCGGAGTCCGCGAAGAAGTCATGAAAACCGTAGAAGAACTCCCAAACCTTATCGTTAACGTCGGCAAAGCCTTTGAAAACGCCAGACCCAAAAAAGTAGCCACTCTAACCGTGAAGACAGAAGCTTCCAAGCAAGAGACGCACAATCAGAATTATCCAAAGATTCCGCCAACTGAAGACTGTGAAGAAGCTATCATAAAGATCCTGCAAACTGACTGGGGAAAATGGCGACCTCGCACAATTGACGAGCTGAGAGGCGCATTAGAAACGAATGGACAGAGCCATGCAGCACGTGCCTTAGCCACAGCCCTTAACGGACTTGCCAAGAAAGGAAAGATCAGACGCTGGAACACGGACTCAGGGTTCGTCTATATTCTTGTCGAAAAAGAAGCCTTAGGCACGAGAGGAGAAGTGGAATGAAGAAAGTTGAAGCCAGAATAAAAACCTCATTCGGCGAAATAGTACTTGAAGGCGAAAATCCCCAAGAGATTCTGGACATGATGTCCACGTTCCCACAAGATTTCATCGAAAAAATCTCGAATTTCGTTTCAAGTCGTGTCATCCCCTCCGGAGCCCAACTCAAAGGCATCATCGAATCAACCACCGAAGGCCCCGTCATCATAACTCGAGAAAACCTCACACATTATGAGGCAATAGGCCTGACGCTTTACGCTTCACAAGAGAAGAAGAGCACCGCAGCGCAGATTACGAGGCTTTTAGAATCAAGCGGAATAAAATGCATGGTGCCAGCTCGCTTGAACGAAATGACCAAGCGAGGACACGTGTTTAAGCCGGACCCCAACAGGCCTGAGTTCAAGTTGACAATGCAAGGTGAACGATGGATAGAGGACGATGTTCTAGCCAGACTTAGAGGTAAAATGGCTTGAACAGCGAAGCCAATGCTTTAACAGTCCAGATCAAATACAAAGACGTTGAGAAAACTTTCTCCGGCAACATTGAAGAAGTCTGGCTTTCTGTCAACAAGTTCTTTCTCGAGTTCATCCCCTCTTTTGAGATTGCGAACAAACTGATGTTGAGAATTGATCTGCAAAAGCTCGCAAAAGACTGCGAAGGCATAATCGCCTTCTCACAAGAAGGCCCAACCATACTAGTTTCGAGAGATAGGCTGACAGACAATGAGACGCTGTCTTTGTGGCTCCTGGCAAACTACGTGGGCTGTCAACTGGGAATGCTGAAAAGTGACGCTGTTTCAAAAGAAGAACTTCAAGCCAAACTTGGAAAGAACGCAAAAATAACAAGCACACGATTAGGTGAACTCATCAAGAACGAAACAGCCACGAGGACCTCTGACGAAAAATACAGAATCACAATTTTCGGCATTGCCCAGACTCAAAAAGAGACGCTTCCGAAGGTTAAGACAAAGATGGGCAACTAGGTTCCCTTCTTGAAGACATTTCCAAGCAAGAATGCTGCTTAGTTAGAGCAATTATTGGACGATTTTTCCAGTTCCATGATTGCTTTCTTAACCATTGTAAGGGAAGTGACAGTCTTGTCTGGTGTTATCTGTTCTAGTCTTAGGTTGCCCAAGTTTCTTGAAAGGGACACAAGCGAAGTAGGGTCAGATTCTGCTATCTTGTCTCGGCCTGCGTCGCTTGAAAGATATATCGCCCTGAAACCCGCGTTTCTGGCGCCCCACACGTCACTCTTCAAATTGTCACCTACGTGAACAACCTCGTTTGGTTTTGCATCCAATCCGCGAGCAGCCAAAAGGAATATTCTCCTGTCTGGTTTGCGAATGCATTCCTCATCTGAAAAAACCGTTAAATCAAAACATTCTGCCACTCCATCATTGGAGAGAAATCTCCGCAGCTCAGTTCCAGGTGTCAAGCCAGTATTGCATATGATCCCGATAAGCTTGTTCTCGCTCTTCAGCCACCGCAGCACTTCAAGGGCGTCTGGGTTCAAGTAAGGCGGAACCTCGAAAATAGGCGAAGTGTAGGCCATACTCAGCTCCTTGATCCATTTTTCTTTCAAAACAAGCTTACCTCCTGATGCAAATTTGAAAATAAGCCGAATCTGGTCAAGATGTGTAACATCCTTGTTCCTGTCCCAGACTCTCATAAGTGAAGAAATGGTTTCGTCTAGAGCAACTTCCATCTGCCCCACGGAGACTTCTAGGCCGAGTCTGTTGAACGTTTGAGCGAGATTTCTACATCGAACAGCCATCCTCTGCGAGTTGGCGCCATCTCTCTCAAACAACAGAGTTTCCCAAATGTCAAATGTAACAGCTTTGATTATTGATTTTGGCGTGTTCAAGGTAACCACGGTGAATGACACATCCATCGCTTCTGATGAATCTGTAGAACGTCACGGCGGCCTTTTTTGCGCGTATTGATATCTGCGCGGTTTTCCCTCTCTAGTCAGTATTCCATCTTTGACCAAGTCTATCAGTGCGTGAGCCACGGCGGTTCGATCGTAGTGAAATCCTCGCCTTGCTAGCTCGCTGTGAACCTGGCTTAAGCCTTTGGCAATTGAGAACCAACCTTCGCCCCAAAGTTTCTGGATTACGCCCTTGCACGTTTCAGCTCTGGGCGGTGATGGAGTCCTTTCAGTCATCATCTGTGTTTCTTTGAGTTTTTCGGTTACTGCTGAGAGGATCTTGTCCACCGTGGCTTGCAGCTGGTCTTCTTGGCATTCTATTTCGAATTCTACCTCTCCTATTTTCATTTTCACTCGGATAGGCGGCTTGATTTCTTTCTCAGTCAACGTTCCACCTTGTTGCTATTGTATTGTGCATCTTGTTCATGCACAACATTTAAATATTCCCTGCTTCAAATGTTGGCTATTGGTGAATCATGGTGATTGAACAATACACTATTGCAACAACA
>CAYGYP010000034.1:0-11129 GCA_964354115.1 uncultured Candidatus Bathyarchaeia archaeon
TGACCACCGAGAAAGAGAAACACCTAATAAACCATGAAAAAATCTTAGTGTACAATGAGAATACGGATGTAGAAGCAATGATCAACACTGCACTGCAGATTATTCAAGGAAGAGAAAATTACGAGAAACTCGTTATAGGCATTGACCCTGGAGAAGCGCTTGGGCTGGCGGTCTTGGCAGACGGAAAAGTGATGAGAACGGAGGCCTGCTCAAGCGTTGGGGAAACGTTAGAAAAGGTGAGAGGCATAATCAGAAGCTTCGAAAATACTTCGCCAAGTTCAATTTCGGTGAAAGTTGGCGACGGCGTTCCTTCATGCAAGCGTGAGATCCTACAAGCTTTAGACACCGTCTTACCTCAAGGCATAGTGCTGGAAAGTGTGAGCGAAGCTGGAACGAGCCGTTACCTGAATGAAGCCAAGAACAGACGAGGATTAAGAGACATGGTTTCAGCCATAAGAATAGCTGGAAGAAACGGACACGCATTCCAACGGAGGAGAACAGATGAACCGAATAGTTGAAAAGGGAAAGACTCTGCTGGTCGACGGCCCAGCCTCAGTCACAGTGACTTCGGGCAATGTGGAAGTGTTCGGATCAAAACCAAACATTGCAAGCAAGATCGTCATACGCGAAGGAAAAAGACTGCCCTTTGCAGTCAACGAAACAGCTGCCTTCGACATATCGCTAGCAGAGAAAGCCAGCGTTGAGGAAGTTGAAGGAAACACAATTCCACCCTCATGGGTCAAGGCGCACGAAGACCTATTAGACTTGCAGGTTAAACCTGCCACTGCGATGGTGCTGGGAACAACTGATTCCGGAAAGACCAGCTTCTGCACATACCTGATAAACAAGCTCACAGGTCAGAAAAAGAAAATCGCAGTCTTAGATGGAGACCTAGGCCAGTCCGACGTGGGACCACCATGCACGGTTTCCTACGCTCTCGTGACGAAGCCGATAACCGACCTCTTCAATCTACAGGCGAAAAACGCGATTTTCATAGGCGCCACATCGCCGGACGGCGCCGTTGACAAAGTAATAGAGAGCCTGAGCCAGCTGAAGAAGGAGATCCTTGGCAGTGATCCTGACTTCGTTGTTGTGAATAGTGATGGATGGGTTGATGGAGAAGAAGCAGTTAAGTACAAGATTCAGCTTGTTGAAAAGATCAACCCAGACGCGATTTTCTGCATCCAACAGAAAGATGAGCTAGCGCCCCTTCTGAACGGCCTTGAAAAGTACAGGAGAACTGCTGTTGAGTCCCCTTCGGTCATCAGTCAGAGAACTGGGGAAAAACGCAAGAACTTGCGTGAGCTGGGATACACGAAATACTTGAGGAATGCAAAGGTGCAATCAATCCCGCTTGGCTGGCTAAGAATCGAAGACAACGACTTATTCGGCTTGAGCAGGGGGCGGCAAAACGGTAAAGTTGCAAGGAGAATCTACGACCTTCTCGGAATGAAACCTCTTCAATTTATGGAGCAATCCGATAGAATCTCCATAATTATCGGTAAGAGACGCTGGATCAACGCAGAAAACCTTAAGAGAATTGAAGAAGAAACGAAAAAGAAAGTTGTCATATTTCGCAAGGGCGAAGAAGAAGGTCTGTTGACGGCATTATACAACGGCGACGGAAGATTCCTTGGCATAGGCGTCATACAAGAAATCGAATACCTGAGAAGAACCTTGAAGATTCTAACACCTGTGTCTCAGGACGTTGCGACGGCAGTGATTGGAAAAGTCAAGCTCGACAAGAACATGAAGGAGATCCCATTTTTCGGTGAGGAAAACCAATCAGAGTTCAAGGCTTTCAGCAAGCTTTGAAGAAAAGAGAAAGCTCTCGTGCAATCACGTTGTCTTCGTCTGGGAGAACCCTCAGATTATCGTGTATCCACGATGGAAGAAAGCTTTGGCAGTATTGCGCGGCAAAGCGATAATCAAGAAAAATCATCGCACCCCTGTCTTCAAGACTTCTGATAGGCCTCCCTGCTGCCTGACAGGCTTTTTTCATCGCTGGGAGCACATAGCAGTATTCTCGTCCAAACCCTGGGAAGCATTTTTCGAAGTAGTTGATCTGCGCCTTCACTTTCGGGGTAGGCTCAGCGTAAGGCAGACCTACGATTACGACCGAGTTCATCTCGTCCCCCGGGTAATCCACACCCTCTGAGGATCGTCCGCCTTGAACTCCAAGCAGGACGGCTCCTGCATGCTTAGAATGCGCCTTGAATTCTGCAACCATTTTCTCGTTTTCGCGGGAACTCATGCTTCTATGTTCACAGAAGAGTGGTTTGTCCAAGGCTTTTTTTAGTCCTTCGGCAAGCAATTTCCCCAAGACCTCAAACGAGGCAGCGAAGATCCCGGTGTTTGCAGGCGTATGCTGAACCACTTCTTCTATTCGCTTTATGATTTTCCTGTACATGTCCGGTGTTCTTTTCTCCATTGCAGTTGTTACGCCGCATGAGACGATTGGCAGGATGTGCTCTTTCGGGAAAGGTGAAGGCACAATATTCTGAATCGTGTTATCCGGGAGTTTCGTAATTCGCATGTACGCTTCTAAAGGCTGGAGTGTTCCAGACATGACTATGTTAGAGTATACTTGAGAGAACACTGGCGCAGTGATTTTCGAAGGATCTAGGGCCAATATTTCCAGTTTTGCAGTAGGTACACCTTGTCTGGAGCTGTATTTGGTCACTGAATTGACGAAGGATTGATCTTCAGCCGTTTCTAACCATTTGATCAGAAAATACCCCATCGTATGAATGAATGAGCGTGGATATTTCCCATCTGTAAGCAAGTCTCGTTTAATCCGCATTCCAGCATCATGCATGTGTTCGAAGAATTCTCTAGGTTCATTCAGACCAGCCTTTTCCTGAAAGATTTCTAGGAGAGATTCCGGCGAAATCAAAGCTTCTTTCTCGGCTTTCGTGGCTATTTCCTCAATTTCTTTCCTGAAGGTTTTCGCGAAATCTGCAACTTCTTCATGACCGAATTTTCTTGCTTCAATTTCTGCCTGTTTCATGCTGAAGAGAGATAGGCTGCTGCTTGCGATGTCAACAGCAGTTTCAGGAAGGTTGTGTGCTTCATCGATGATCAAGATTATTCTGGAGAGCGGGGTTTCCAAGTTTCTCAGAAAAGCGCCTCGAACCACAGGATCAAACAAGTAGAGATAGCTGAGCGCTATCGTGTTGACATTGGCCAACGAGGATTTTATAAGTTCATAAGGGCAGAAACCGCTTCTCCGTCCGATCTTGTGGATTTCCGAAGCCGTGCACGGGTGGATAGTGACCTGATGGTGCAGCTCTGAATATTCCTCTTCTCGCTTCATGATGCTCAGATAGTATGGACACGCGCCCTTGGCCCTCAATAGTTCGCAAGCTTCTATGGCTTCTCGCGCGTCCAAAGCATGCTTCGTTATTAGACCGTTGAGGCACATTTCATGACGGCCTCGGATTGAGAGGCCGGAAACATGAATCTTCTTTGAGACCGCCTTCAACTCTTCGATGACGCGTTCATGTTGGCGATGGGTTCTTGCAACGTATAATATCTTAAGCTGCTTTTCCTCAGCCTTGGGTAAACATGCTGATAATGCTGCTATGGTCTTGCCTAAGCCATTGCTTCCCTCAATAAGGACTGAACGGCCGTTCTCAACAGCTTCAAAAATCGTCTTGATGAACTCGTCTTGGCGAGGCCTCACTTCTGCATACGGAAAATACTTTGCAACCTCTTCGTTGAGTTCAATCACTATCGTCCCACGCGCGCCTTGATGGACAAATGTTGCTAAGTGGACATTCCGTGCACAATGGGGCTCTTGCCCTGCAATATTTTCTACCATGAGCAATTAGCAACAGATGAACTTCTAGGTAGTCTTTTGGGCTGTAATGTCTTTGGAGAGAGGTGTGAACAGCTTCGTAGTCTCCATCCGCGGGAGCCAAGCCCAGTCTCTTCGACACGCGAAAAACATGAGTGTCAACTGGGATTGTGGGTTTCTCGGCGCAGAAAAGGAGCACCACGTCGGCTGTTTTCGGCCCTACTCCTGGGAGCTCTAGGAGTGTTTTCCTCGCTTCTTCAAGGGGCATAGATAGGATCGGTTCCAGACTACCATGAAATTGGTCGAGGATGATTTTTGAGACTTGCTTTATGGTTTTGGCTTTGTGCCTGTATAGACCAGCCACTTTCAGGCATCTTTCGATTTCGTCTGTTTGGGCCTTCGCTAAGACTTCGGGTGTTATCTTGAACCTGTTCGAAAGACTTTCGAAGGCTTTTGTCGTGTTCCTGTCAGCGGTGTTCTGTGAGATTATCGTCACGATTAACGTTTTGAACGGGTCCCTGCTTGACGTCGTCCATCGAGGCATCGTGAAGGTTTCTCTGAGGGTTCGCAAGATCTGCTCCGCGCGGCTATCGACCATCCAGTGGTTACGCCTCTTGAAAGTGATAAATAGTGAATGCACGAAGCTATTAATAAGCCATGGAGAAATCGAAAGATGGAACGTGCAAGAGTTGTCAAGGATGAGATAGTTGACGAGAATAGGCATTTTCTGGCAGTGTATTTGGAGACGAAGAATTCATGTCTGGTTCTCTTGAGCGAAAAAGAGGATAAGCTCGGAACATTGGCCATCGCGGTCCCCAAGCCAAAAGGAATGCTAGGCCCAGCGACCTCTTCTATTCTCTTGGGCGACAGGCATGCGATCTCAGCCCGCATGTTCGCTGAATACGTGGCCGCTAAGAAGGAGAAGATAGCTTTGGTTTCAGTCTATCTGGAAACCATGGATGAGATGCAGGGGCAATCATTCTTCAAGAGGCTGGTTGAAAGAGTCATTCATGCAGAAGAAAGTGGAGAAAAAGAGGGAGTAACAGCATGAGCCTAAGAGAATTTCTTAATCAAATGGAAAAAAAGAAGGGAGTTTTGCACGTAGAAGATCAGGTCTCACCGATTTTTGAAATCCCGCAGTTAATGAAGACCTTCGATGATGAAGGCCCAATATTGCTCTTTGAAAAAGTCAGAGACGACAATGTGAAGGTTGTGGCCAACGTATGCGGCACGAGAAGAAGAATCTGTGCGGCGCTTAACATCGGGGCAGATGGACTGTATCGAAGGCTGTTGTGGGCCTGGCGATCGCCTAAAAAGCCGAAGGTCGCCGAAGTGGGAGCGGTTGAGGAAGTCATAGAGAAGAAGGTTGATCTTTCGAAGGTTCCGATTCTGACCCATTTTGAACATGACGCTGGTCCTTACATTACTTCTGGAGTGATACATGCCAAGAGCGTTGATGGAAGTGTCGAGAACCTCTCCATTCATCGTCTTCAACTCTTGGACAAGAATCATCTTGCGATCCGCCTGGTTCCCAGGCATCTTTTCAAGCTTTGGAATGACGCCAAGGAAGCAGGCAGGGATTTGGACATAGCAGTCTCTATCGGGGTTCATCCTGCAGTCCTGTTGGCTGCTTCTTCGCCTGTTCCCTTCGGGGTGAACGAGTTTGACGTGGCAAATACGTTGTTGAACGGCCGCCTCCGACTGGTTCACTGCAAAAGCGTGGATGCATACGCTCCGGCTGATGCTGAACTGGTCTTGGAGGGCAAGATTTCCGCAACTAGAGAGGTTTCGGAGGGCCCGTTTGTGGACATCACTGGAACCTATGATGTGCAGAGGAAGCAGCCGGTTGTGGAAGTTGTGGGTGTCATGCATCGAAAAGACTATGTTTATGAGGGGCTTTTGCCATCTGGGGCTGAGCACAGGCTTCTGATGGGTTTACCTCATGAAGTTTTGATTTGGGAAAGCGTGTCGAAGGTTGTGCCCAAGGCTCTCGCCGTTAACCTTTCAGCCGGAGGCAACGGGTGGCTTCACGCTGTCATAGCGATTGAGAAGCAGCTCGATGGTGACGGCAAGAATGTCTTGCTGGCCGCTTTTGCAGCGCACCCAAGCTTGAAACACGCTGTGGTTGTGGATTCAGACATCAACGTGTTTGATGCTTCTGAAGTAGAATGGGCAATTGCCACTCGCTTCCAAGCCAGTGAAGACCTGATTGTCATTGAAAATGCGCGGGGTTCCACGCTGGACTCTTCAGCTAATCAGGAGACAGGACTTACGAGCAAGATGGGCATTGACGCCACTAGACCGTTCTCCAAGCCTAAGAAAAAGTTTGACCGGGCAAGAATACCTGTGAGCAAACATGCTGAAAAAATTCTTCACGAACTGCGAACAGTCTGAGGAAGACCCGCATGCCCCAGCTTATATACGAGGGTTACCGAAAATAGGTGAGTGGTTCATTTTGGCAGAGCATGATGAAGACGAGTCAAAAGTGACTGGTTTATCATTGAAAGTCGAGGATGTAATGGTCAGAGAAGTAATAACTCTGGACGAAAATTCCACGGTTAGAGAGGCTGCTGAGATCATGAACAAATTTGAAATAGGCAGCCTCATAATAGTGAGCAAAGGAAAGGCCGTGGGCATAATAACGGAAAGAGACATCTTAAGGCGGGTCGTTGCAGAGGCGAAAAACGCTGAAAGCGTCAAGGTCAAGGAGATTATGACCACGCCGCTGGTCGTTGTGGAGCCCAGCTTCGATTTGGAGGAAGCGGCAAGATTGATGTTTCAGATGAAGATCAAAAAGTTGCCCGTGGTTGATGGAAAGAAACTTGTGGGCCTAGTGTCCTTGACCGACATTGCACGTTTTCAGCCTCAAATGATAAAGCTGCTGAAGCAACTTGCTGCAAGACAGAAAGCACCGAAAAGCATGAAAAAAGTAATTGACTACTACGTTGTTTAGCAAGCCAACAACTTCTCATGCGCTCGTCTTCGATGAAGTTTAAATTCCGAGATTTTGCTCTAGTCCTCATGAGTTACGAATGAAGAAGACGTTAGTGTTGACTGTTGATTCGCAGCAGCCAGACTTGGAGAAAATTAAGATAGCTGCGAAGTTCATCAGAAAGGGCGGCTTGGTGGCTTTTCCAACCGAAACAGTCTACGGCCTGGGAGCAGACGCGTTGAACGCGAAAGCCGTGTTGTCTTTGTTCAAGGCCAAGAACCGGCCGCTTGACAATCCGCCTATAGTACATGTGTGCAGATTTGAAGATGTCAACACATTAGCCGAGAAAGTTTCTGAAGAGGCTAAGAGGCTTATGAAAACTTTTTGGCCTGGCCCTTTGACGCTCATTCTCAAACGCTCGAAGATCGTGCCTGACGTGACGGTGGCCGGTTTGGACACGATTGCCGTCAGGATGCCCAGGCATAACGTTGCCTTGGCACTTATTAGGGAAAGCGGCTGTCCAATCTCTGCGCCAAGTGCCAATCTTGCTGGGAAGCCAAGTCCGACTTCGGCAAGGCATGTTCTGGACGATCTGGGTGGACGTATAGACGCGATTTTGGATGCTGGAGCGACGCATATTGGAGTGGAGTCGACGGTTCTGGATTTGACTGTTGATCCTCCGCAGGTTCTGCGCCCGGGAGGAACGTCGTATGAAGACCTGTTGAATGCTGTTCGCAGAGTTGAGCTTAATCCTGTTGTGGTCGCTGACAGAGCGTTGCCCGTTGAGAAGGCCCGTTCCCCAGGTGTTAAGCACAAGCACTATGCGCCCAACGCAGATGTAGTCGTCGTTGAGGGAGAAGTTGAAGCTGTCATGCGCAAAATGGAAGAACTGATCAGGCTCTATAGTGAAGCAGGCAAGAAAGTTGGAGCTCTTGGCACAGACGAAACAGTGAAGCACTACAGGACGGATGTGGTGAGGTCTATGGGAAGCAGAAGTGACTTGGCTGGTATTGCACGAAGCTTGTTCAGGCTGCTGAGAGAATTTGATGCTGAGGACGTTGACGTTATCGTTGCTGAGGGCGTCCCTACTGAAGGGTTGGGTTTGGCGGTCATGAATAGGCTGCGCAAGGCTGCGGGTTACAATATAGTTAAAACAAGTGCCTAGAAACGCGAAGCATGCAGTCTGCTTTCGGATCATAAGTGCGCCAGACTTTTGGCCACGTACAAAATACTGCTTTTTGAAAAAGGACGGGCATCCCTTCCGAGGCAAAGCCTCACGACTGGCAATTTTCCAGTGTGTCAAGGGCAATATTGTGTATGCCAAAAGCTTATGTTGTGGCGACTTCAAGCTAAAGCTTGGGATGCTGAGACGTTTGAAGTTGAGCAGGCGACTCGTGGCTGTAATCGTCGTCATCGGGTTAGCCATAGGTTTTGTGTCGGGACTTGTTGAAAATAGCCCTGATTCTGTCGGCATTCCGGGGAACAAGTATTATGGCTTTCCTCTCGTTTGGCGAATGGTGAGCACGGAGACAGGCCAAAAGTATGCGTATGCCCCTGAATTGCTCGTCGATTGTCTTTTCGGAATCGCAATAGCCTCAGTAATAGCAGCAACAGCATTAGCGACAGACAAGTGGATGACCAAAAAGACTACTCAGGTGGTTAAGCAGCGTAAGAATCGTGCTGCTGAACTGCTCTGTTGAAAGATGCTTTGAATAACAGAATCTTCGCAACAACGGTGTTGAAGACTGAACATAAGAGCATTTAATACGGCGAGAGTTTTATCCAACTCTCCTCAACGCTAACGCCTGGACCTTAGCGCGTGCTACTGGATAGCAACCTCCACGAATAGCACTAGTCTAGTTTTTGAAGCACTGCTTCTCTATTTTAGCATAGGCATTTGGATGTGTTTCTCTTTCGCCACTTTCTGTGCTTTCTCGTAGCCTGCGTCTGCGTGTCTCACTATTGCTGTTCCCGGGTCTGTTGTCAGAACTGTTGTTATCCGTTTTTCAGCTTCTTTTGTGCCGTCTGCGACTAGGCACATGCCAGCATGTATGCTATAGCCTATTCCGACGCCTCCTCCGTGGTGTACGCTGACCCATGTGGCGCCGCCGACAGCGTTGATCAGGGCATTCAGTATCGGCCAGTCTGCGACCGCGTCGCTGCCGTCTTTCATGCCCTCGGTTTCGCGGTTCGGTGATGCTACGCTTCCGCCGTCTAGATGATCGCGTCCAATCCAGATTGGGCCTGAGAGTTTTCCATCGGCTACCATGTCATTGATTATCTTGCCGAACTTTGCTCTTTCGCCGAAGCCAAGCCAGCAAACTCGCGCAGGTAAGCCTTGGAACTTGACCTGTTCCTTTGCCTTTCTGATCCAGCGGCACAATCCTTTGTTGTAGGCAAATTCTTTCAGTATCACGTCGTCAAGTTTGTAGATGTCTTCTTTGCTGCCGACAAGTGATGTCCAGCGGAATGGGCCTTTGCCTTCGCAGAACAGTGGCCTCACGTAGCGTTGCACGAAGCCGGGGTACGTGAAAGCATCTTTGAATCCCGCGTCATAGGCCTGCTGGCGCAGGTTGTTGCCGTAGTCAAACGTTACGGCTCCCTTCTTCATCATGCTCACCATGGCTTCCACCTGCACTCGCATGCTTTGCATAGCCTGATGCGTGTACTCTTTCGGGTCGGACTTTCTGAGCTCGTCAGCTTCTTCCTTCGTGAACCCCGCGGGGTAGTAGCCCCAGAGCGGATCATGTGCGCTCGTCTGGTCCGTGACGACGTCCGGTATGACGCCGCGTTTCAGCATCTCAGGGTACACTTCAGCAGCGTTGCCCAATAAGCCGATGCTGCGGGGAACGCCTTCACGCTTGGCCTCTTCTGCAAGCTTTATTGCTTCGTCAAGGCTGTCAGTCCACGTTTCTAAATAGCCATGTTTGACTCTGCGTTCGATCGCCCACTTGTCGATTTCTACGACTAGGGCCACGCCTTCATTCATGGTCACAGCTAAGGGTTGAGCCCCGCCCATCTCGCCCAGACCAGCCGTGAGGACAAGCTTCCCCCGTAGGCTTCCTCCGAAGTGTTCTCTCCCAACGGCAGCCAACGTTTCATACGTGCCCTGCAGGATGCCCTGCGTGCCGATGTATGCCCAAGAGCCCGCCGTCATCTGTCCGTACATGGTTAGGCCCTTCTGCTCCAGCTCAAGGAAGTAATCCCAGTTTGCCCATTTTGGCACGAGCATGGCGTTTACGATCAAGGCTCTCGGAGCCCATTCATGCGTCTTGAAGACAGCCACGGGCTTGCCGCTTTGAACAAGCATGGTTTCATCTGGCTCCAGCCTGGTCAGTGTTTCGACAATTTTGTCAAAGCACTCCCAGTTTCTAGCTGCCTTGCCTGTCCCACCATAAACGATGAGTCTCTCAGGATCCTTTGCAACCTCAGGATCCAAAACGTTGTGAAGCATGCGCAAGATGCCTTCAATCTGCCAATTCTTGCAATGCAATTCTGGACCGGTTAAACATTTGACTGCCTTTCTAGCCAAGGCTAACCCACCATAGGACAAGAATATCAGAATCAGACTTTAATCCTTTTATCTTAGAATGCTACGCGCCTATTCTTCCATGTGCACGATTCCGCTTGGACTTGCCTCTTTGTCCACGACGACTCGCCCATTCTTAACAACTTTGTCGACCAGATTTGCGCCAAAATGATAGCCGAGAAACTTGTGGTTAGGCGCGTTTAGAACGACGAGGTCACCCTTCTTGCCAACTTCCAAGCTGCCAACCTCGTTTGCCTTGCCTAGAGCATGTGCACTGTTAATCGTGGCGGCTGTTATGGCCTCAGACGGAGTTAGCCTCATGAGATGACAAGCAAAGGCGATGACCAACTGCATATTCTCCATCAGACAGCTTGGGTTGAAATCGGTGCCCAAAGCAACTGGAACACCGCAGTCAATCATAAGCCTAGCATCAGCATACTTTCCCATCATCAGGCTGAAGGCAGCAGCAGGAAGCAGAACCGCAACGACATTCTTCGCTGCCATGGCCTTCAGACTCTCTTCAGAAGAGAAAAGCAGGTGCTCCGCAGATATTGCTCCAACATCAGCCGCAAGTCCCGCACCGCCTAACATGCTCATCTCGTCAGCATGAACCTTCGCTTTAAAACCGTGGCTTTTGCCAGCGGTCAGAATTTTCTTAGACTGGTCCAAGCTGAAGACGCCTCGCTCACAGAAGACGTCGCAGAACTCTGCCAGCACCTTTTCAGCCACTCTCGGAAGCATTTCCTCAACGATGAGGTTGACGTAGCCCTGCGTGTTGCCCTTGAACTCAGGCGGAACCGCATGCGCTCCCAGAAAAGTCGGGACAATGTCAACAGTGTGCAGTTGATTCGCGCGGCGACTCGCCTCCA
>CAYGYP010000035.1:0-1273 GCA_964354115.1 uncultured Candidatus Bathyarchaeia archaeon
AAAAATGGTGTGCTTGAAATACAGTTGAAGAAGGTCATTCAGGAGAAAACTATCGACGAGGTTGCAGGTTGAGAAATGCCACATCGACTTAGGAAAAGCAGAAAAAACCGCGGCTCGAGAACGTGCGGTTACGGCAAAGTGGGCCAACATAGAGACCAAGGAGCCAAACCTGGAAGAAAGGCCGGGCGCCACAAGCATAAATGGTCCTACGTCATAAGATATGAGCCTAATTATTTTGGCAAAAGGGGATTCACCTGCCCCAGAAGCCTAGGACAAAATACCAAAATCATAAATATCGGAAAACTGGATCAGGTGACCGGAGTGCTTCCTACAGAGAAGGGCAAGTATTTCATAGATTTGGAAAGCCTCGGTTACAGCAAGTTACTGGGCACCGGAAAAATCAGTAAACCGCTGACAATAAAAGTAGCTTCCTGCTCGAAATCAGCATCCCAGAAAATAAGGGACGCGGGCGGAGAAGTGTTAGCGGAATCTGAAGAAAATGAGGAGTAGCTGCTAGTCAATGGCGGGAAGATTCCTAAACCTTTTCAAGCCCATCGCGCGAATTATCCCCGAAATCAAGTCGCCGGAACGTCGAGTCAGGTTTAACGAGAAACTGTTTTGGACGGCGCTCGTGCTGATAATCTACTTGGTAATGTCTGAAATCCCCCTTTTTGGCATTAGTTCTCAACCATTGGGAGAACTTGCTGCTCTTCGAATAATTTTTGCATCCAACCGCGGCAGCCTTATGGAGCTTGGAATAGGCCCAATAGTCACAGCCGGGTTGATTCTGCAGCTTTTGGCTGGTTCTGCGATGATAGAATGTGACATGGGAAATCCGGAGGATCGAGGCTTGTTCACAACCGCAAGCAAGGTCTTTTCGATTGGCCTGACAGGGGTCCAAGCATCAGCATACATCATTGGCGGAATGTATGGGCAACTTTCAAGCTCAATCGCCCTTGTAGTCTTTATGCAGCTCGTGGCAGCTGGAATTATTGTCTTACTACTGGATGAGCTTGTCCAAAAAGGGTGGGGTTTCGGCAGTGGAATAAGCCTATTCATCATGGCAGGAGTTGCTCAACACATATTCCTGCAGAGTTTCTCGCCAGTGCCTGGCCCTGGAGAGACCCGTGCATACGGTTTGTTTGTTGCTCTAGGGCAGGTCCTGTCGACAGGTCAACCCGTGTCATTCCTGTGGTTGAGAGACAACCCGGGAACTGGCGCGCTCGCGTTCAACCCGTCGAACCCGTCGCTTGTCGGCCTCATAGCCACAATA
>CAYGYP010000035.1:1373-10773 GCA_964354115.1 uncultured Candidatus Bathyarchaeia archaeon
GTGACGATCGTCGGCGGCATAGCTGTAGCATTGATTGCTGGAGTCTCTGACTTCTTTGGAGTCTTTGGTTCCGGAATGGGCATTCTGCTCTCGGTTGGAATAATCTATCAGTATTATGAGACGTTGGTGAAAGAAAGAGCTGCAGAAACGATTCCAGCTTTTAGGCGAATATTCGGAGAGTAATCGATGAATAGGACGATAATTGTCACGGGGATACCGGGAACTGGGAAGACTACGGTTTGCAATCTTGTCGAAAAGCTTGCGGGGCAAGCAGGTGTCAAAGTTAGTGTCATAAACTATGGAACCGTCACCTTGGAAACTCTTCAGAAATATGGCGAACCTATGGAAAGAGATGCAATGAGAAAAGCAGATGTGGGTTTCCAACGTAAGCTGCAAAAGGAAGTAGCTGGGATCATCTCGCAAAGAATCAGCCTATGTGATGGGATTACAATCATTGACACGCACATGGCAATAAAAACGTCCTGTGGGTACATGCCTGGACTGCCAAATCACGTTCTGCAACTCTTGAAGCCAGAAATGTTTGTGCTCGTTGAGGCCCGGCCAAATGATATTTCGTCGCGAAGGATGAAAGACACCAGCAGAAAAAGAGACGAAACAATGGAAGAAGGTGTGAAGGAAGAGATAATGCTTTCCCGACTTATGGCCGGTGCATGTTCCGTCTTGACAGGTGCACCTGTTAAGATTGCCGTCAATGCTAAAGGAAAAGCTGAAGAAGCAGCAAGAGACATATTGAAAGCTTGCGGAGTAGTTTGAAAATGTTTGAAGAACTGCAAGTCATTCCTGTCTCCACGATGTTCCTATTTCTACTAGCTGCTCTTATCTCGCTTTTGACTTCCTTAACGAATCGTCTTCTGACAAACCCTGAAAAGTCGAAGGCTTGGAGAAGAGAGATTGCAGATTGGAACAAGGAACTGCGGGAAGCCAGACGTGAAGGGGACCAAAAACGCTTGGACAAAGTCATGAAGAAACAGAAGCAGATTCTTCAGATGCAGTCCAAGATGACGTGGCAATCAATGAAAGTGACACTGATATTTTTCGTTCCCCTAATTATCATATGGCAGGTTTTGGGAGGGTTCTTCGTTGGGCGCAACATCGCCTACCTTCCAGGTATTGGCCCCGTTCTTCCCATACCCCTTTTCAGCTTTTCTCTTATATGGTGGTACCTGCTGTGCTCAATGCTGTTTGGAACGGTCTTCTCGCATGTATTTGGAATAATAGAGGTGACCGAATAAATGCCAAGACCTAGCAAGCGCACTAGGAGTCAAAAGCGCATTTACAAAAGCCTACCAGGCGGTGGCCAAGGAGTTCATTACAGGGCAGAGGCTAGTGCCCTACAACGTTGCCGCTTCTGTGGGCAACTATTAGCCGGATTTCCACGGATTTCAAAATCCACCGGAAGCAAGCTCAATCGGGGCAAGAAGAAGATCTGGCGTCCGTACGGCGGACAAGTGTGTCATAATTGTCTTAAGACCAGTCTAAGACGAGCTTCGAGAAGCATTTAGCACAGAGTCTTCGAGGCGGGCAGATGACTAGGGCGAGAAAACTCGAAGAAACCAAGGAAACCATCGTAATCTGCGTCTGCGGAATGGCTGGCAGCGGCAAAAGTACGTTGGCACGAAGACTTGCCGATAAATATCGCCTCAGATATTACTCGGGAGGAGATGTGCTCAAAGCTCTAGCGATGGAAGAAGGTTACAAAAATGCTGAACGTGGCTGGTGGGAGAGTGAAGAGGGATTGCGTTTTCTGGAGAAAAGGGGCGAAGACGTTGAATTTGACCGGGCGATCGATACGAAACTGCTGGAATTGGCACAAGAAGGAAATGTCATATTAGACAGTTGGACAATGCCTTGGCTTCTCAATCGAGGTTTCAAGATATGGTTAGAAGCTTCTCCTGAGAGAAGAGCCAAAAGGGTGGCCAGGAGAGATAACATAAGTGTTGACGAAGCCTTAGTGGCTCTAAGAAAAAAAGAAAGCCGGACGAAAGACATCTACGAAAAACTTTACGGTTTCGCCTTGGGCGAAGACTTTAAGCCTTTTCATCTGATTCTGGACACAGATAGCTTAGCAGTACAAGAAGTGTTTGAAGTCCTCTGCATGGTAATAGACAATTATCTGCTTCGAAGATAGTCTTCTGGCAGATGGAGAACAGCACAAATCGTGCATTTATCAGAGTGTCGCAAGAAAACCTGCCTGTGCGAAACTTCTTGCGGACGTTGAGCTTTTCTTGTCGGTCAAGTCTTGAGTGTTCCGCAACTCTTTTAAATCAACCTTGCATAACAACATGACTACATGGAAATTTTGGACCTTGAGGACAAGGGCATGGAAGAAAAACGGGTTTCTGAAGCGCTGTCGCTCTTGTGGTCCAAGTTTAAGCACGTTGAGAACATTGAAGCTACTTCGCAGAGTTGAAGTGTTAAGTATCATATCAGAATGTTGGTATGAACTCATGTTTTCACCATGAATTGGGATGGGATGCCCAGAAAACACATGCTATTTCTAATATGGCTTAATTAGCATTCGTAGCACTGTCTCCTGGGTTTCAGTTTTACTCTCCATCGTGGTTTTGCCGGGTTCTTTGAATCGTTGAAACTAAAGCGACGTAAGACTCTGGACAACGCAACCTGGGCACTTGGAAAGAATAGAAGCTTTGAATCAGGTTGCGTTCTTGTCGAGAAGGCAGTGGTATCATCGGTGTTTTGCTGGACTCAGGGGCATAAGGCTATTTTTCTTTAGCAGCAGTCTTGCATTTCTCCATCTATCTTGGGCGATTTGAAGGTTGCCGAGAACGCTGCCGTGCAGGGAATAGAAGATGTAACATAGGTAGATGCATTTTGTGCATTCATTGCAGGTTTTGCGTAAAGCGTCAAATTCTGCGCTGTGCCAAACTTCAGGTAAATCGAAAACTGATGCCACGGGATTGCGCAGGTGACAGCCTGCGACTCTGCCGAGGTGGTCTATCATGAAGAAGTTTTGTAGTGCACGGCACTTCCACGTTCTCTCGCCGAACAGGTAAAGGTTCTTGATGGCATTCAACAGTTTGCTAGTTACAAGGATGTTGTTATTTTGTTTTTTCATTTCATTTAGTGAGTCGCAGAGCTTAACCATGGCATCTCTATCTGTTATTTCAAGCTCGTCGTTCTTTTTGCCTATCTTGAAAAGCTGGTTTGAATCAACAGCCGAATCATAAGAGTATAGACAATACCAAACTGGAACGCCTTTTTCCAGAAAATGCTTTGTGAGAGGTACGATCTCATGAAGGTTGAGTTGCGAAATCGTTGGGGATATACTTACTGAGATTTTTTCGTTGCGCAGTGTTTCGATTGTTTGCATCGCCTTGGTCCATGACCCCTTAATGCCCTTGGCGTGATCATTCTTCTGCGGGTCCAAAGTGTCAAGTGAGATGGCCACGAAGTCAGCGTATCGCAGAGCCTCAATCTTTTCTGCTGCCAGGCTTCCATTGTCGTAGACTGTTGTAACAAAAGAGTGTGAGGCGTATTCTATGATCTCGTCAATGTCGTCTCTGAGGAGTGGTGCTCCGCCGGAAAACACGATCTCCACGACGCCAAGTTCCTTTAGAATATTCAGACCCTTTTTCACTTCTTCTGTAGACAATTCGTTTCGATCTTGTTTTCGCCAGACATTGCAGCCTCTGCATCGATAATTGCATCTCCTTGTCAATAGCCACTGGACATGATAGGGCCTGTTTGGCATGAGAGAGCATTTGGCGATTCTTGTGGCTTTTTCTAGGGTCATTACCAAAGATGCGTCACTTCATCTATGTCTGTTCATCAAATTCACTATTGGTATTTTAACCTAATGCAATTAAGCGGACGTTTTCAGTTCCGCAGGCTGGGGTAAGCAGCCATTTTTCGCCAAAAAGGGCGATTTGACAAAAAATCGGTGCAGGATAAGGCAGAACGCTCGCATTCTTCAGCTTCTTGCAAGGGCGAGCCAGAGATGGTCTGAAGCTGGCTTGGGTAGAGCTTGGGTTCTTCCGTTTCTAGCTACTATTGTACGATTCTGTCGATCTTCTAGGAAGTCTCCAATAATCGAGGCATGAATATTCTTTTGTTTCAGCTTTTCAATAATGCTGTTGGCGGTGTTCGGCTTGGCAGCTATCAGCAGGGCTCCAGAGCTGACCAATTGGAGCGGGTTAATCTTAAAGAATTTGCAGATGCTCGCTGTTTCTGGTCGTACAGGGATTTTTTCTTCCACTATTCTCACGCCTAGGTTTGAAGCTTCCGCCATTTCATATATCCCGCCTATTATGCCACCTTCTGTCGGGTCGTGCATGGCGTCCACTCCGCCTGCCTTGAATGCTGTGATTGCATCTTCGACCACGGTTGTTTGGCTAAAGAATTCTTTCGCTTTTCGCAGCATCTTGATGCCCATCGCTTCTGCTAGCTGCTTCTCTCTGTCTGATGCCAGGATGGCTGTTCCCTCGATTCCTGCGCTTTTCGTCAGAATGAGCTTATCCCCGTTCCTAGCTCCACCAGCCGTCACATATTTGCCCTTTTCTGCAATACCTACGGCGCAGCCCACCACTATCGGGTTCGTCAGTCCGGGAGTCACTTCGCAATGTCCTCCGGCAATTGCCATTCCCAATTCCCTTGCTGCATTGTCCATTTGAACGCATATCGTCTCAACGATACTCCTATCTGCGCCTTCAGGCAACAGAATGCACGAGAAGAGGAAAGCAGGTTCAACGCCGAAAGTGGCTACGTCGTTTGCATTCACGTTCACTGCAAGCCATCCGATCCGTTCTAGTGCTCCGGTAATAGGATCTGTGGAGACGATTAATGATCGGTCTCCAACCTCTATGACTGCACCGTCAATTCCAGCGGATGGGCCTAGAATGACTTCTGGTCGTTCAACGCCGAGATTTTTGAAGACAACTTCTTTTAGAAGGTCCACTGGGATTTTTCCATGAGGTAGCTTCATTCCAAACCACTTCTATGATACATTCTCAGCCTCAGCTTTTAAGTTGTAATTCCAGCCTTTCCAGTATCCAGAATCGAGTTTCTATTCTCTTTCAACGTCAAGCTTTTATACGCAGTGTTAAGGATAAAGTATATCATGCGAGCACATTTTGTAAAGAAAGAAACTCTTACAATTCAACTATCTCTCTTAGCGGTGATGACTGCGTTGGTTACTGTAGCAACGTTCATCGTGCGGATTCCAAATCCCATGGGTGGCTATTTCAATCTTGGTGACGTGATGATTTTTGTTGTCGCCTTAACCTTCAAGCCAGCTATCGGGGGATTCGCAGGTGGCGTCGGCTCAGCTATTTCGGATTCAATTGGATATCCCTTATTTGTCATTCCAACCTTAGTTATTAAAGGATTAGAGGGGCTCCTCGCCAGCTTGATTACGAACAAGAGAAGCATCCCTCGTGACGCGCTTGCAGTATGCGTGGCTGGAGGTGAAATGATTCTTGGCTATTTTCTTGTCGAATGGCTTGTGCTTCCAATTTGGGGGGTTCCAGAGTGGGGATTAGTAGGTGCGCTGGGGGAACTCCCTGGAAACATTGTTCAAATACTCATAGGTGCGGTTGTCGGAATTCCAGTGGCCTACGTTGTGCGGAGACGACTGCCTGAAGTTCTGAAATAGCCTCCGCACGGATCTAATGGAACATGCTGAGTGTAACTAGCATGTCAGGCACCAACGTGCGCAGTCGCTGGGAGGCTCACATTGAGAACGGCATTCCTGCCCGCATGAGGACAGCAAAAGGCGCCTATCTATTTCTGGCAAAACAATTTTTCGAAGTTTTCACGGAATATCTTTTTCTTGGCATTCTGTGAAATTTTGGCCGCTTCAACGATCGCTGTTTGGGTTGGGTAACGATAGTATGGGGCGTCAGAGCCGAAGAGTATTCTGTTTTCGTCTATGTCGGCGGCGAGCTCAATGAGGTCAGGCAGCGTGCCTGAGGTTTCGGCGTAGACATCGTCGAATTGCTCCATGATGCTTAGGGCGCCCTCCTTCAGATGACCCAGTATTATGGGCAGCTTTGGATATCTTCTAGCGATTTTTGATATGAGTCCTGGCGAGGAGAAGCCGTCGCCTGTGTGAAACAGGATTGGCAGATCTAGTTTACTCACTTCTTGGAAAAATTTGTCGAAGAATGGGTGGTCTGGTCTGAAGCATTCTACCATGGGGTGCAATTTGAGGCCTGTCAGGCCTAGGTCATTCTTCATGCGAGTCAATTCTTCTATTGCGTCTTCTCTTCTTGGATCTACACGTCCGAAGCCTACGAGGCGTTTCGGATATTTTCTGACTGACTTGGCTATGTAGTCATTCATTTCGGGGTATTTGTCGCCCACGTTTGGGTTTGGAAAGACGATGGCCCTTTCAACGTCGTATTTGTCAAGGAGGCGGACGAGATCGCTAACGTAGATTGTTGGGTCATCATACGGTTGCCATGGTCCGGATTTTCCTAGGTGAACATGTGCGTCACAGATTTTCATCAACTAGTTCTCCTAAGCATGCATGTGTGGTTATTCAGTGCAAATTCCATTTTAAGCTTTGCAACGGGAAAACCTAAATGTGAGTGAAATGCTGATACATAGCAAGTTGCAGGTTGGTGGCTATGAACGAAGTGAAAGAAGATCCGGTGAAGTTGCATAAGGAAGCAGGGGCGCTTTACGATGCTGGCAAGTATAAAGAGGCTGAAGAAATCTTCCTGCGCACTGCCGAACTGTATCACAAAGTACAGAACTATTTCGACTCCACATCCATGCTTTACAAAGCCGGCGAATGTGCATATGCACTTAAGGATTATGAGACAGCTGTCGAGCATTTTCTGAAGTCCGCAGATCTGTCTTTCCAAAAAGGATTTGACAGATATGGCGTGAGCGCTCTAGAATACGCGAGAGACTGCTACGCAACAATGAAGAAGAAAGCCAAAGTTGCTGAAACAGAGAAAAAAATAAAAGAAGTCAAAGCTAAGATAGAGGCTTCGTTCTAAACAAGCAGAAAATTTCTTTTCTCATTTCCATGTTGTCTTAGAAAATCGGACCGCCTTATGCCCTTAAGAATGAGTTGCTCAGCATGGGAGCTTCACACGTTGTCCATTCTACAGTCTTGCCCTAATGTGTGGCACAAGTTCATTGTAGAGCCTTTCAAGTTTGTCAGCCGATTTCTCAATATCGTGGCTTCGGGCCATTCGTAGGCTGCTGCGTGAGAATTCTTTCCTCAACGTGTCATCGTTTAAGATCGTTATGATTTTCTCAGCCATGCCTTCATGGTCTCCAGGCTTCAATACATAGCCGTTCTTTCCGTCTACTATCATTTCTGGAACCCCGCCTACTCTGGTTCCAATCGCAGGCAGTCCCATGGCTAAGGCCTCCAGCAAAACCAGAGGCTGAATCTCTGCGTATGATGGCAATACGAATAGGTCTGAAGAGGCGTAAGCCTGCCTCAGCAATGAGTCGGAGATGAAACCTGTAAAAACCACGTTTTCTAGGCCCAGTTTGTCGGCTTCTTCTTCAAGGTTTGCTCGGAGGTGACCTTTTCCCACGATGATCAGATTTGTGTTTGGCATTTTCGCGTTGACAATACTATATGCGTTGAGCAGGACGTCTAAGCCTTTTTCTTCCATCAATCTACCGACGTACAGTATCTTTTTGTTTTCTTCTTTTAGGCCAAATTCCGCGTCAAATTGCTCATGGTTTAGGTTGGGGCTGAACTTTGATAGTTCTATCCCGTTGCTTAGAACAAGTGCTTTCGCCTTCAGCCCATATTTCCTCAGAGTCTTCAATCCATAGATGCTCGGGCACAAGACTATGTCGACTAGGTTATAGAACGAGTTCACTATTTTGTAGAAGAAGTTGTTGAATTTTGCGCTGTCGAAGAAGAGATTCCTAGAGAACGTTTCAGAAAGAAGATGATTAGTGGCTATCGAGGGCACGCCCTTTTTTCTTGCCTCCAACACACAGGCAAGGGACAGGAGCGATGGGACGTGACAGTGAAGTACGTCGATTCCTTCTCTTTCGTAGATCTGCCGTATCCTATGGAAACTTGGGAAAGAAAGTGCGTATTCGCCCTCTGACTTGGGGAGGGTAAATGAAGGAAACCTGTAGACCGTGAGGTTCTCTCTCTTTTCCACTGCTTCCCTGCTTTTGGACTTGGACGTAATGATGGTTACCCTATGTCCTCTCTCCATCAACCTCTCAATGAACCGATTGACAACTACAGGGACGCCTCCATAGGTGGAATCGAATAGGTCTGAGACCACGCAGACGTTCATAGATGTCGAGTTGATTCAGTATCGTATTTACGTCTTACTGTTATTCAAGTATAGCTTGCAATGTTAATCGCGATCAAGTGAATGGGCCTATCGTAAAAATCAATGTACTAGCATTCCTAGAAGCATATGCTGTTGGGTTTTTCATGATCTTTCAGTCTAGTGTAGGCTTTCCTGGGTCGTTCAAGCCTGTTGATTAACTGTTGGATTCTTCTATGGGTCACGTAGATTCTAACGTTTCTTTTGGCCTCTTCGAACCCGCTTTTGTGCGAGTGAAAAATGCTGAAATCCGGGTCAACTATTGTCTTGAAGCCTCTTGCTTTCATCTCTTTACTCCAATCGTAGTCTTCGCATCCGTATGCTTCACTTGCAGGGATTATTTTTGGCAGATTCTCATCGAACGGGTAAGCATCCCAGAGCGATTTCCTGATTATGCAGTTAACTGTGGAGGTCCAGTCAAATCTCAAAATGATTCTTTCTGAGCAATAATAGACGTATCGGCTTAGCTTTGACAGGGACCTGTTATTCTCAAGGGGGAAGGAGTAACCAGTAACGCATGCGACCTTATGGTTTTTGAAATGTTTAACGCCTCTTTCCAGCCACTGAGGCGAAATTGGAAGTGCGTGCGCATTTGTCATGGCGACAAGCTCATTCTCGGCAAGGAAGATTCCCAAGTTCGTGGAGTATGCGTGAGAAAAATCTCTGTCTGGGAAACTGGCAAGTTTGATTTTTATTCTTTTCTTCTTGAAAAGTGAAGCCAGTCCTGCAATTCTGTTCTCAAAAAAAGTCAGCGCTGCCCCCGAGGAATAGTTGTTAACCAGGATTACTTCAGACGGCAAAAGGGTCTGCCCCAGCAGAGCTTTCAGCAGATTGTCAAGCTGCTCTTCTTCATCACGTGTTCTAATGGCTACTGAAATCTGAACCATTTTCTCCCTCTTTTTCAACAACACGTATTAGATCCGATTGCATTCTGGGGTTCTTCGATTTCCTCGGCGCCTGTTGCTTTCGCACTTAGGCCTTCGTGGCAATTATGATATAAGCTGTATGCATTTGTATGTGATTTGATATTGGCCATTGATACTGGTTTTCCAGTCTGCCTGACGCAGGTGTGAACAACGTTTATTTGTCTTGGCTTC
>CAYGYP010000036.1:0-4191 GCA_964354115.1 uncultured Candidatus Bathyarchaeia archaeon
TCAAGGCTTTCAAAGAGCTTGCGCGGAACGGATTTTTCGTTGAACCAAGCTCAGCCGTTGCATACGCAGCGTACAAGAAGCAACTGGAAAACAAGGAAGCATCAGAAAGCGACGAGACCGTGATAATCTTAACTGGAACAGGTCTGAAGACAACACTGAAGCCTGATTGACGATAAATCCGAAAATCTAAGGTCTGACGAATCTACTTTCGCTTAGGCTTTCAGAAAAACTTATATTTTCATGCTGTTTCTCTTGTTGACGCAATAAAGGAGGATGGAAAAGGTTTGTCAGCACAAGGATCAGCTGGCGGTGTGCCAGTTCTAGTACTAAAAGAAGGTTCAAACCGTTCCAGGGGAAAAGAAGCGCAGCATACTAACATTATGGCTGCCAAGATAGTTGCTGAAACGGTGAGGAGTTCTTTAGGACCAAAGGGTATGGATAAGATGCTTGTCGACAGCTTCGGCGACGTCACAATAACCAGTGATGGTCGCACCATTCTGGATGAAATGGACATTCAGCATCCAGCCGCGAAGATGATGGTTGAGGTTGCCAAGACACAGGACAATGAGGCCGGCGATGGAACGACAACAGCAGTCATAGTCTCCGGTGAACTGCTCAACAAGGCTGAAGAGTTAGTTGAGAAGAGTGTTCATCCCACAATCATAATTGACGGATACAGGAAAGCATCTGAAAAGGCACTTGAGGTTTTGGAGAAAATGGCAATACCAGTGGACATAGAGAAACAAGATTACGCCAAGAAAGTGGCGATGACTTCGATGGCGAGCAAGCTTGTGGCTGAACACAGAGAATACTTGGCTGATATAGCTGTGAAGGCGATTCTTGCAGTAGCTGAAAAGGACGATGGCAAGTACAAGGCAGATGTCGAGGATGTCAAAGTTGAGAAGAAAGCCGGCGAATCAATGCAGGAAACAAAACTCGTTCAGGGAATAATCCTAGACAAGGATGTTTCGCATTCAGGAATGCCCAAGCGCATAGAGAAGGCCAAAATAGCCTTACTTGACTGCCCTCTGGAGATTGAGAAGACCGAGTTTGACGCCAAAATAAACATCGAAAGACCCGAACAGATGGAAGCATTTCTCAAACAGGAAGAAGACATGCTGAGGGAAATGGTTGAGAGAATAGTCAAGGCTGGTGCGAACGTTGTTCTCTGCGAGAAAGGCGTTGACGACATGGCGCAGCATTTCCTAGCCAGGAAGGGGATACTTACCGTTCGAAGAATCAAAAAGTCTGATATGGAGAAACTGTCGAAAGCCACTGGCGGAAAAATAGTCACCAAACTAGACTCCATAACGTCTGAAGATTTGGGCCATGCAAACCTCGTCGAAGAACGCAAAGTCGGCGAAGACAAGATGACATTCATAGAAGGATGCAAGCATCCCAAAGCAGTGACAATTCTGATCAGAGGCGGAACGCAGCGAATAATAGACGAAGCAGAAAGGTCAATACATGATGCTCTGTGCGTAGTCAGAGACGTAGTTGAAGAACCGAAGATCGTTGCAGGAGGGGGAGCACCCGAACTCGAAATGTCACGCATGCTCAAAAAATATGCGGAAACTCTTCCAGGGAGAGAGCAGCTTGCAGTCAGAGGTTTTGCAGAAGCACTTGAAGCCATTCCAACGACGCTGACTGAGAATGCTGGTCTTGACCCAATCGACATATTGTCTGAACTCAGGGCCAGACACGAAAAGGGCGAAACTTGGGCTGGAATAGAAGTTAACAGCGGAAAAGTTCAGGACATGTCTAGGGCAGGAGTCTTCGAACCATTATCCGTCAAGAAGCAAATAATCAAATCTGGAACCGAAGCTGCATGCATGATATTGAAGATTGACGATGTGATAGCTGCTGGAAAGATGAGAGCTCCTCCAACACCGCCAGGAGGAGGTATGCCCCCAGGCGGTGGATACCCAGGAATGGGGGAGTACTAGAACACGTCTGAGAAAGGCAAGGTCACGATTGGCCCGCCGAAGATCACAAGGTTCGAGAAAGCGAGAGTAGTGGGAGCTAGGGCCCTTCAGATTTCCATGGGCGCTCCCATACTTGTTGATATCTCTGAAGGACTTTCAAGTCCAATCGACATAGCATTGAAAGAACTAGAGATGAACGTACTGCCAATAACAATCAGAAGAACATTGCCCGATGGCGCCTACCAGGACATTCCTCTGAGATGGCTCATGGGATCAGCCTAGAACATCCCGCATAAAATCAAGCCTCTTCCTTTTTCTCGTTCTTGTTTTCCCTGCCCAGACCTCAAAGCTTCAGCGATTTTCGACTACAGCTTTCTTGACTTGCATTCAGCATTTCTCTCGTTTTTTCGAGTTTTCTCCTGATTCCTTTCCAGTGGGCTCCTTGCCAGTAGATCTGTCCGCACTTTCGGCATTTCCAAAACTCTTCATAGTGGGCAAACGTGCTTTCTCCAACTTTGTCTGCCACTTGATCTTTAGCAATTGGTTTTACTCTTGAGTTGCATTTTGGGCATCTTGAAGTTGCCATGTCAACGTTCAGGTCAATGTTGAACCTTTTTGCAATCTCTGCCAGTTTTTCTTCTCCTGTTTCGCCCTCCACGTAGAAAGCGTCAATTCCCTTTGCGATAGCTTGTTTGTAGAGTTCAAAATCTCTGGTGAGCAATACTCTTCTTTCCCTCTTAGACGTTGTAATTAGTGCAGCATCATCTAGCTTATTGGAATATTTCACGTCATGTCCCAGTATGCGAAGCCACCGGGTCAATTTTCCCAGCATGCCGTCAGCGATGAATTTCAAGAATTATCTGCTCCGAATTATTTTCCCGCTTCCTGGCCGGCTGACGATTTCTCCGTCGTCCATGATTAGTTGGCCGTTAACGAATGTCTTGACCGGTTTCCCCTCAATTTGCCACTCGTCAAAAGGCGAGTATTTCGCTTTTGACTGGAACTTTGAAGCATCAATCTTGCATTTTTTTCCCAAGTCCACAACTGTTAGATCTGCAGCATTCCCCTCTTTCAAGCGGCCCTTGCCTTCTAGGTTGAAGATTTCTGCTGGTTTTTCAGACGTTAGTCTCACAATATCTGCTATCGACAGCCGTCCGCGTTTTACTTCAGTAAGCATTAGTGGAAGCGTGGTCTCTAATCCTGGTATGCCGACTTTGACATTCCAAACAGTTTTCGCCTTTTTCTCTTCTAAAGCATGCGGCGCATGGTCTGAAGCTAAGATGTCTATGCAGCCGTTCTTTATACCATTCCACAGTGCAGTGATCTCCGGTTTTGCTCTAACTGGTGGCATCGTGATTGCCAGCATTCCTATTTTTCTTAGATCATCTGCTGACAAGCAAAGATTATGAGGCGTCGTTTCACATGTTATTAAGGCTCCGGACTTTTTCTCTTCGCATATCGCTCTGAGACCTTTTTCCGTGCTTACATGGCAAAAGTGCACATGCGCGCTGGTTGTTTTGGCGATGCCCAATACACGTTTGACCGCCTGCACTTCAACGTTTTCTGAGTGTGCTTCTAGATAAGCGTCAATGTCGTTGCGGCCGACTCGTTTGAGCTCATCCATTGCACGGTTCAAGCATTTCTTGTCTTCAGCGTGTACGGCTGCTAGAATCCTTAATTTCTTGACAGCCTCAAACGCTTTCAACAGGGCTGCATCATCGTCGATGTCTAGACCGCCAACTTGCTCAGTCATGTACAGCTTGAACGCAATTGCGCCTTCTTCCACTATTTTTTCCATTTCGCTCAAGCAGTTTGGAAATTCGGAATAGAAACCCACATTGACTAGAATCGTGCTTTCAGCAATTGCCATCCTGCCCCTCAGGGTCTCGGCACTCATAGTCACAGGATTGTTATTCGGCATGTCAAGAACTGTCGTAAATCCACCGGCGGCAGCAGCAGCCGTGCCACTGCAGAAATCTTCTTTGTATGCCTTCCCTTCATCTCTGAGATGCACGTGAGCATCTATCAAACCAGGAAGAACCAGAAGGTTGCCCAAATCCTTTTTCGACGTGGCCTTTGGCATGATGCTTTCTTTGCCTATTTTGAGAATCCTGCCATCGTCTATGGCAAGGCTGCAATCTACAATCTCGTTTTCTAGGTAGGCCTTTGCGCGGGTTAGAACTAGGTCAACGGTCAAATCCTTCGCTCTCTGATATTTTAATAACAGAGGATTGAATGTTAAAAGTTTGCCATTGAGCCATCATGG
>CAYGYP010000036.1:4291-10750 GCA_964354115.1 uncultured Candidatus Bathyarchaeia archaeon
CGAATTTGGCAACGTTTTCCATGTAGATTGGGCCGTTTTTGTCCTCTAGTAACTTCAGTAGTTTTCTGCTGAGAGATCTGATGTCGCGCTTTGTTGCTTTTCGGACAGTTATGATGTTCACGTAGGCCCATCGTTGAGCAGTGCATGTGTTGACAGCATGTTACTGGATTATTTTGAAGAAGTCTCTTTCGGTTATGATTCCGACAAGTTTTTCGTCTTTGACAACTGGAATGGCTCCTAGGTCTTTGTCTCGCATTATCTTTGCCGCTTGGCCTATGTCCGCGTTTGGCTCGATTGTTGAAACCTCTTTTGATGCTATGGTTAGCGCTGGCGTGTTCAAGACTTGTATGATTGTTCCTGACCGCAGGTGTTTGAAGACTTCCCCTGAACCGAAGAACCGTATCACGTCCATGCTTGTGATTATGCCTACTACTTTGCCGTCAGAAATTATGGGCAGTCTTCTGAATCCCCGCGTCACCATTGATCGCTCAGCCTCGAAGATCGTGGTTTTAGATAGGGCTGTGACAACTTTTTCTGACATTAGCTCGGCTACGGATACGCCGCTCAATCTGTCCGCAAACAGGATGGCGATGTCTCGCTCCGTGATTATTGCCCTCACGTGGTTGTCATCATCAACCACTGGCAAGCCGCCCAAGTTCTTGTTCGTCATCAGCTCGATTGCTTCGCTTATCTTCGCCGTACTTCGTACCGAAACGACTTTTTGGGTCATGATGAGTTTTATGGGCTCGTTTATGGCTTTGAAGATGTTTCCGCCGAATTTCCGATGGATTATTTCGAATTTTTTTCCGCCGCCTAGGTAATCGATTATGTCTGAGGCCGTAACAATTCCTTCTAGCGCCTTGGTTCCAGGATTAGCTATTGGTATTCGGCGGAATCCTTCTCTTGCCATCATTTGAATTGCGTCATAAACAGGCGTTGTCGGCGCCATCGTTACAACAGCGGTTTTTGCGATGCTCAGTATTTCCCCTTCATGCTTTTTCGAAGGGTGAACCTTCAGAGAGAGGTTACCTTTTCCCCTCAAAGTTCTTCTAAAGCTTTCTCTACTCAACTGTCCTCCACTCACTTCACAAGCATTCTAGCAACGTCTTCTCGGTCAACTATGCCAACGAGCTTGCCGTTGCCCTCTTCTACTGGAACTCTTCCAACATCCTTTGAAACCATGACCTTGGCGACTTGAATCATCTTTGTCGAGGGTTTCACAGCTGTTACTCCTGTCTTCATAATTGAAGAGATTTTGGAAGAGGCTTGAAAACGCCCTTTTTGAGCTTCAAAAGTGGGCAAGACTGAGCCGCTTTCAAGAAGATCCTTCTGGGTGACCATCCCCACAAGTCTGCCATTCTTCACCACAGGCAAGCCACCGAGGCGTTTCTCCTGCATCAAACGCCAAATACTACCAACCTCATCTTCGGGACAACAAGTCACAACGTTCTTTGTCATCAGTTCTGAAACATCTTTGAGAAGTTTTTCCGGGTTTGTTCTGATTAGAGGTTCGATGAAGTTTTCCAAGCCTACAACTCCTCTATACGTCTTGTCTTGGGCTGACGTTACGACTGGTGCATACCATACGTCTGCTTTGAGCATCGTTTTTATGGTTGTTGCAGCATCATCGTCCATGGCTGCTACGTGCTTTGCAGGGGTCATTATCCCTTTGACCCTTATCGGAGAAACGGAAGAGGAAATGGTCATGATGTCTCGGCGGGAAACTTTCCCCAAAAGCTTCTTGTGATCATCTGTTACTGGGAGAATTCTCAACGCGAAATCGCGTATTATTGCTCGGGCTTTTGTGGCGAGTTCATCTTCATAAATAGACGGGTGCCTTTCATTCATGATTTCTTTAATGAGCAACCGTTTTTACTCCTCGCCTTCTTCCTCCAGCTCATCCCTGCAATCTTCGCAGAGAAATTCGCCATTGTGCTGTTTCAAGCCGTCGGACCAGACTCCACAGCGATCGCAGTGACCGGCGAGCGGCGCAGACTCTTCCTCTGTTTCTTCCTGAGTTCTGTTTTCGTTCTCTATTCGTGCTCGTTCTTGGATGATTTCAATGAGTTCAGGCATGACGGCTAACACGTCCTTGCTTGAGAGCAACCCGGTGATCTGTCCCTTATACAAGACTCCCAACCTTCTGATGTTAAGCCGGCTCATTCTCCTAGCTGCATCACTTATTGTGGCATCGGGTTCTATCGTGATTAGAGGCGAGGTCATGACCTCGCTGGCTTTTGTAGAGTCAGGTTTGACGTTTTTGGCCAATACTCTCACGACGAGGTCTCTTTCCGTTATTATTCCGAGGGGCTTGCCCTCTTCATTGGTTACTATTATGCAACCCAAGTCTTCCTTGTCCATGAGTTCTGCAACGCGGTTTGCCGCTGCATCCTCTTTGATGGTTATCACTGGGCTGCTCATAACATCTTTGACCAACATTTTAGATCTTAATCCGATTTCAGCCATTGTCTCATCCACGTCAACGGTGCACGCCATGCTAAACTTCAATCAACTCAAAATAGACATCCCGAATTTAAAACTTGCTAACAGAAAAGACAGATTGTTTCTGGAGCAATTCCCGATCAGAGTCAATCAATAACGCATCATGATAGAACTGAAGCATCAGAAGGAGATTGGACAAAATTCAATGTTATAACGATGTTGACCCTTTTGCCAGTGGGCATGATAAAGAGCGAATTTAGCAGGAGAATACTGCTCATTTTCACGTGGGAACATATATATAAAGAGGGCATCGCAATTACTTGTTGGTTGAAACCTAAGGGGTATTACGAAATTGCCATTTAAGCGTAAGAGTCGGGGAAGGTCTAAAGGCGGCAAGGGCAGCGGCGCTGTTGTTCAATGTGCTGGTTGTGGGCAGATTGTTCCCCGTGACAAGGCTAAGCGGTCTACTCGCAGGATTTCTCTCGTTGACTATGCCTTGGCGAAGGAGCTTCGCCAGAAGGGCACGTATATAGCCTCGTCTTCAGACACTAGACTTTACTGCGTTTCATGTGCCGTGCATCGTGGAATCGTGAAGGTTAGAGCCGAGAAAGAACGTCACATGCGTGCGAGAAGATTCTAGTTCTCAGCCAATTTCCTTTTTCTTTAATTTTCCATAGGCATAGATGCCTCTTTGCACGACGGTTAGATTCGTAAGGATAGCAAGCAAAATCATGGCCGCGTTAATCACTGTCGCGGGCTGCCAAAAGATGGCCATCACCGTTGCCACAGCTAGGATGATTATGCGTTCCGCCCTCTCAGCTATGCCGACAGATTCCATCCTTACGTTGGCCGCCTCAGCTCTTGCACGGCTGTAGCTCACAAGCAACGAGCCAGTCAGGGCTACAGTTCCCCAAAGAGGGTCACAGAGTCCGCTTATGATTATTGCGACGTAGACTGTTGCATCCGCGTATCGATCGAGCATAGAGTCTAAGAAGCCACCGAATGCTGTTGTTTGCTGGTAAAGCCGAGCAACCACTCCATCCAGGGCGTCGCAAAAACCGGATGCCAATAGCAAGACGATTGCCAGAGCAAGGTAGAATGGCTGATCTTGCCATTTTGCATAGGACAAAGCCGCGAAAAGAGCTAAAACTATCCCCAAGCCGCTTATTCTATTCGGCGTCAAACCTATGCCGTGCGCTGCCTTCGCTTCCATTGCAAGCATTCCCTGAACCTTTTGCTTAAGCTTGGTAAGCATAGGGGCAGATTCTCCAGCAATTCCTATTTAAGCTAAGGAAATATGTTAAGGATACTATTGACAGTTTAAAGGTGTTTAGAATGATCACGATCACGGGTTTGAAAGTTGATGGAAAAAACTGCTTAGGATTACGCGTGGACCTGCCCGAATGCTCAGCGCCACTGCTTTTGATAACTGCTGAGAAAGGCTTTGTCATGTGCGGTTTTCTGAACATTGAAGCAGCAGAAAGAACCGGCGCTTCTGCAGCTATGGTCAGCGGAGTTAGAACATTCGAGGATGTGATGAACGCGCCTGTCAAGGGCGCAACGACGAAAGCCAGAAGCCTTGGGGTTCAAGAGGGAATGAAGGGCGCGGATGCTTTGAAGCACATGTTCTGAAAACGTGTTTGGCTTTCTATCAGGGCAAAAGCAAGAAAGGATGATCTGCGCATCCACGAGCCTAAGCTCAACAACTGTCAACGCTAGATTTTAAACGTAAGAACAAGGGAGATAGTAGTCGAAAAGGAAATTGCCCTGGAGAGCATAGCGATTGTCTAGAGAAAAGCTTCTTAATGATGTTGCTGCCGAAGTTGTGGTTTGCACGCGGTGCGCGCTTTGGAAGGCTCGCAAAAATGCTGTCCCGGGCGAAGGCAGTCCAAAAGCTAGAATAATGTTCATCGGCGAAGCGCCTGGCTCTTCGGAGGATCTTCAGGGAAAGCCTTTCGTCGGCGTAGCTGGCAAGTTTCTTGAGACTCTGCTCTCTGAAATCGGATTTTCAAGAGCAGAGGTTTTCATCTGCAACGTCGTAAAGTGCAGGCCTCCTGGAAACCGACCTCCTAAGCCTGAGGAAGCTCAAACTTGCACCCCTTACTTGGACAGACAGATGAAAATCATTAAGCCCAAATTTGTCGTTACGCTCGGAAATTGTTCCACAGCCTATATGTTCTCAAAAGCCCATATGCCTTTCGCTGGCATCACAGCGGTTCATGGCAAAACCTACGAAGTAGTTTTAGACGGCATGCAAATGACAGTTTTTCCAACGTTTCATCCGGCTGCAGCCCTCTACAGCGCAAGGTACAAGGATCAGATAGCCGCTGACTTCGAGCTCTTGAAGAACGAGTTAGCGAAGAGGGGAATAATCTAGTCGGTCTCTCTCGCGTGCTTCATGCCAACTGGGAAACCGCAACATCCGACCTTAATCGTGCGGATTCATTCTTTTGATGCGGCTATGAGAAAATCGGTTGGTACCAGGCGAATCCATCTGACTTTTGGCTCAACGTAGAACTCTTCCACTCGATCAATCCGGAAACCTGCGTTTATCGCAGCGTTTATGATATCACTGAGCTTCCACAGGAACTCGATGGCGGGCGGCTCGTTTTCTTCGGACAGAAGGTTCTCAATCCCGTGACCTTGGTCGAAATAGCTCTTCTTGACAACTATCTCCCCTTTCACCTGCTCTGTGATGATGCTGAACGGGTGAAAATCAGTGACCACTAATTTGCCGCGATTCCTCAGCACACGGTAAGCGTTTTTCATCCAGGCATCAAGGTCGTTTATCCAGATGAAAATGCCGCATTCTGTTACGACCAAGTCAAAGTGGTCATTTGGAATGCTTTCAGGGAGATTTTGCCAGTCTGCCTCGACTAGTTCCACGGTAACGCCGCAATATTCAGCCGCTTTTCTTGCACTTCGGACTTGCTCGCTTGAAAGGTCAACGCCAGTCACAATGGCTCCTTTCTTTGCACAAGCCAACATTACTAAGCCGTCGCCGAACTGGGGCACGATTATCTTTTTTCCCTTGATGTGCTTCAAGTATGGGCCTAGTTTTGGTTCCCACTTTTCGAGATAAGGAGTATCATCCCTTATTTGCCTAAGCATGTCGGCTTTCTCAGTGCGGTCGCGCTTTGCTATCGCATCCCAGTGCCTCTTGTTGACTCTCAAGTAGTCATTAAAGCCTTTTCGTGGCATTTTTTCAGCCCTTAAGCGCTTATCTTGGGAGGAGGGCGTACGCGTCTTCCAAGCTTTATGCGAAGCGCAATGCGATATAGCTTTCTCAAAGATTTGACAAGTTGCTCGATGCTTGGCAGGCTAGAATAGATTAGCGGCACCTGATCGTACTCTGCCAGTTTTATCGAGTGTTCATCCGGTCTTGAGCCGTGAAAGACCACGACGCGGGGTTTCAGGTTGCTCACGCGCACGAGCATCATGGGCAGGCTGCCGTTCTCCACGTTTGTGAAGATGAGTGCCCGGTCCGTTGTGGCGCCGAAGAGCTGAGAATACTCTAGCCCAGAAAGTGTCTCAACAGCCTTTCGGCTGTCCACCACCGTGTAGCCTAAAACTTCTTTGACGAAGCTCCCCGAGGTAGATACCACTTCGCCCTTGATAGCCTTGCACAAGTATTCAACGCGCACGGGGATTGGAAACTCGCGCAGGTCAATGATTGCCATGCTTGGCGAGCTTGTGAGCTTGGCAAACTCTTTGATGAATCGGCTGCCGCGTTCTTCGTCAATCTTCAGAAGAGCCCAGACAAAACGCCTGACAAACTTGGTTCCAGGACTCTTGCGTCTTTCACTCTCGTAATCGCTGATCACCGATGGAGAAACAACCATCCTTTCAGACAGGGTCATTTGTGAGACTGCGAAGAGTTCGCGCCACTTGCGCATCGTAGCTCCTGGCTTGCTTGAGAGTATTATCTCGCCAGCAATCCTTCTGCCAAGAACTTCGCGGACGCTTGGAGACACAGACATTAGCAGTCTTCCTTTTCCAACCGACAATTTCCCCCTA
>CAYGYP010000037.1:0-10732 GCA_964354115.1 uncultured Candidatus Bathyarchaeia archaeon
AGAGAGATCGGCTTCACTTTGGGTGTCATCATTATCCTCAGCCACGTCATAGGCTTAGGCTGGCAGAAACGAGCATTCCAGTTCACTGGAGCTAGACCGATGCCAACTGACTTGATGCCGCTGGGTCTTCCAGCAATGTTCTGGGCCTTCCTCGTCGTCGGCTTGATCGTGCTCGTCACAGGCTACTCAGCAGGCTACGTTGCAGCGGCCATGCCAAGATCCGGAGGCGGCTACGTTACAATATCAAGAGTCATTCATCCAGTAGCAGGATACATGTCAGGCTGGCTAATGTTCCTCGCTGAAGCATTCTCGTACGGGTTAATCGGGGTAGCAGTCTTTGAGGGAATCTCGATATTCTTCGGCATCGCACTCGCGCCTGGAACTACTGTCTCCTTCGGCTCTACAGAGCTTTTCATCGGAGGACTCGTCATAGTATGGATATTTGCAATCCTCGCTCTGTTGGGAACAAAAATGTACGGCAGACTCATGGAAGCCATATTTTACATACCGGCAGCGATCACGATTGTCTTCTTCGCCATGTGGATAGCAGGAGCACTGAACCCAAGCTTGGTCGAAAGCGGAGTTCAAGCCTCAATGGGTGCGCCACCGCAGACATTTGTGAACTTGGCCATAAGCACCGGAATGACTGGCAATGTTGCTGGTTTCTTCGACGCTTTCTCATTCGCGCTAGGAGGCGCATTCTGGGCTTATATGGGATGGTACGCGACCACGTTCCTCGCTGGCGAGGTTAAAGAGGCAAACAAGAAGCTTCCTATGGTTCTTCTGTCGGCAGGACTAATAATCATAGTAGTTTACTTGACTTCCTCATCGCTTGCAGCAGCATCTACGCTGAACGTAGCCGTCACGACCGTCGGCGGACATCAATGGAGTTTCTTCCAAGCCTACGCTTGGCTTAGCTATGGCGGAGTTCCCTCATCAACAATAAATGCTGCGATTCCGAATTTCCAGAACGCATGGAGCACAGGGATCGCTTCGATGATTGCAAGAGGTATGGACATGGGCTGGCTCTCGTACATCATCGCGCTCGGCGGTGTGCTTTGGGTTGCAAACGACATTCCACCGTTCCTTCTCGTGGCTTCCAGAACATTCTTTGCCATGTCATTTGACAGAATGATGCCTGAGAAATTCTCTTACGTCAGCGAAAGATGGCACGCTCCAGTATGGGCGATAATAATAACGGCTGTTTTCGCCATTCCTGCATGCATGGCAGAGGCGAACTTTCCAGCTGGAGCAGCTAGCTACTTGGCTTTCGCCGGAGTCATTGGAACCGACATATTCGACGCATTCTTCCTAACGATGTTCTGCATATCCTGCATGTTGCTTCCACTGGAGAGAAAGGAGATCTACGACAGAGCGGCGGTCAAACATTCGATAGGCACAGTCGTAGGACTAGGATTCTTGGCAACACTAGGCGGAGCCTTCTGCTTGTACATCTTCGTAAAGGAGTCACCTTGGATCTGGTCACTGTTCTCCACTGCAGCAGCAACTGCGGACGTAGTCAGCGCGATTGGCTTCTTCGGCTGCATCGTAGTCGGAATACTGCTCTACATTGGCTTCATGTACCGGAACACAACCAAAGGCGTGGACATGCGGACGCTCTACGTAAGCATCCCACCAGAATAGTCTTAAATACACTCCCCCTTTTTATTTTTCCACAACGAACTGTTGAGGATTAAAACGTGCGCGAACTGGATTTCATAGTCGACATGGTTGAAGAGCAGCTAGTCAAAGGAAACCTGAGATGGCTGGCTAACTTCAGCGAAATACACAAGGACTACGCAGTGGGGGACGTGATCTTCCCAATATACGCCTCAGGAAGCCTGCAAGAAAGAGGCTTCTTCCTGTCCAAGATCTATTCAAGCCTCGTCACCCCAAAATACAAAATCCATTTTCTTGTCTATACGTCACCAGAAATAGACCCAAAGCAACTAAGAAAACTCATCACAGCATGCAAGGGCAAATTCGGCGCTGACGACTGGATCTTCCTAGCATTGGTTCAAAGCCAGCCTCTCAAGAAATCCCTAGAAGACGCCGTCAAAAACACCGCAGACAAAACTGTAGGCATAGCTACCTACAGCCTAGCTTCAAAGGAATCATTCTCGTCCGACAACGTGCTTGGAAAGGGCCTTGCAAAACAGCTTAAGTTGAATGAAGCCCAATTCGAAGCTTTTGACGTGCCCAACTACCTGAAAAGCTTCGTCATAGTGTTCTTTTTTGGCACGCTGCTGCTAGTTGCGTTAGCATTTTCAGGATGGAGACAGGCAGTCCAGCCTTTGACGTTGCTGCTTATGGCTACTTTTTCCCTCATAATAGGCCACCGCATATACAAGTCACGTTACCACATGACGATAACACTAAACAGTAGGGGATTCCAGATCAAGGAAGGCAGCACGGTGAAAGGAGGCAAATGGTCCGATTATACTGATGTGACGGTTTACATAACTCCGAGACGTGAAACATGCTTGAGGCTTCATGCAGAGAAAGAAAGCTTTGATCTTCCCATATCAAGAGCAGGCATATCTAGGAAAGAAGCCTACAATACCATCAAGCAACTAATAGCCAAAAAATAGGCGCTATTCAATCTTCGGCGTTTCGACGGCTGTATTCCACCATGGCTTGTCCCATTTCTTGTCGACCTTGGGCAAAACGTTTAGCAGGGCACTGATTCTGTCAATCACCGTGGAAGCTTCATTCTTGTTCAGCCACTTGCCCAGCAATTCGGTTCTCTGTGTCATGTTTCGGAGATTGAGCGTCACCGTCAAGGCCAGCTTCTTGTCTTTCTCTAAGACCTTCCGCATCTTTTCTGGGCTGACGTTTTCTTTTCCTTCGCCTATCGGGTGGTCAAGGAAGACCGCGCAGACATCTCTGATGTCTTTTTCTTCCATTCCAAGGACGACTTTTTCAAGCGTGTAATGCTGGTATGGCAGAATTCTGAACTGTTGCCCGTGCTCTCTGAGCGTTTGTGCATCGGCTTTTGAAGCATCAGCGATGAACTGAGCCTTGGAAATTATCATGTACTCCAAACCAATCGTGTACAAGTTTTCGTTGCATCTTTCAAAGCTGTCTTTCACTTCTATCTTGTGGCGCAAGTCAATGTGATCACAGAAAATATCCAGCACAGTGGTGGTTGGATATCCTTCGGCAGTCACGCCGTTTATCATTCTGATTCTGTATCTCTGTCCCTGTCTCATCGCGTTGAAAAGTGTGTCTCCTTTGGTTCTGAAATATCTGAACTGTGTTCCAAAAGCCTTGTCCATGCCTAGAAGAAGCTTGCAGAAGCTTACGCCTTGGCTCTTTGGAACGATTATGTCTACATCTTTTATGGCTCTTGACAATGATCCTTTGCCGTTGGAGTGGCTGCAATGAAACTTCATCGCTCCTCCGCCGAACAACAACGCTGAGATGGGCTTGTTGCTGACCTGTTTTTCAAATGCCTGAGGATAGAGCCTGTGAATTTCGTGTGCTTTCTGAGAAGCCCAAATCGTCGCGATTGCGGTGCGCATCGGGAAATATTCTAGATCGATGTATGATGGCAAGCCGAGCTCAATGATCATCTTCTTGATATCGACAAGTGAAGTTAGCGGCAGATCAACTTCGTGCTTTGTGCCGTCGAATTCCTGATAGAGAACAGCCTTTCCAGAAGCTGCAATGCCCGAGTCTGGCGCGTCATCCGCTTTCAAATGCTGCTTCCCCAAGTTTACGATTGCTTTTGCTTTGCCGAAGTGTAGTATGCTGATCTAAGCTATAACGTTTACAATATTCAAGATTAGGCTTGCGGTTGAGGTAGCCAGTTTCAAATTCGTGTCAAACGCTAGACTTATGCTGCTTGATTTTTAGCTGAGGATGAAGAGAACCGCGTGGTTTTTAGCGATCGTGGGTGAAGTTAAGATAGGTGGCATTCAAGGATAAGGTTTGAAAAATGAGTGATTGGCGATTGTGGTTGAAAGCTGACCCAGCAGACCGGTTGCTCGGAGAGGACAATCCTTCAGTGCGTTATTTCGCGCGCGCCGCGCTTGAGCGCATATTCTTTATATGTTGATTCAATTCAATGTCCTTGGGGTTTAATCCAGATTGGTCTCGCTTACGGAATGGGCTGCCACAATTTCGGCCATAACAGGGGTCTCTGCGGCGATTTTCATCTTGCTTCAGCTTAGGCACATGGAGCAGCATAGGAACATGGAGATTTCGATGAAGCTTTTTGAGTGGGCAGAGGGTGACAGGCTCCGGAGGGCTATACGATGGATTGAAGAGGAGTTTCAATTTGAGGATTATGAGGTGTACAAGGCTGAGGAGAAAGTCAACTTTGAGGTTGTTGACTATGCTTACGAAGTGGCTGCTTTTTTTGAGCAGGTCGGCTTTATGGTGGATAAGAAGTTTGTCGACCTTGACGTTATAGTCGACCGGCTGGGCCACGAAATAGTTTCGACTTGGAAGAAGCTGGAGCCTTGGATTCTTGCGCTGCGAAAGGAGAAGGTCGACACTAATTTTGGGGAGCATTTTCAGGGACTCTACGTGAAAACCGTCGAATATCTTAGAAAATGAGACATCGCATCCTCAACGCGCGTCGCATGTTCGCAAAGAGTGAGGAATTCAAGGTTGATATTTTTCTGAATGAGAAATCTGTTTCTGAAAAATGAAAAGTGAGTGTCTAGGCTACTTTTTGTCCAGTTGTTTTCGCAGCTCTTCGTATGTTGCCTTAACGTCTTCGACTGATGCTTCGTCTTCTAGCGTTGAAACGTCGCCTAGCGCCGCGCCGACCAGCACTGCCTTCAAGAGTCGCCGCATGATCTTTCCGCTGCGTGTCTTTGGCAGCTTGTTGACAATCACGATTGCGTCGGGCGTGGCTATCGGGCCGATCGTGTTTCTGATGTGTTTTATGAGCTCTGCGCGCAGTTCTTCAGATGGTGAGAAGCCGCTTCTTAGCACGACGAAAGCCACTGGCACTTCGCCTTTGATGGGATCTTCTTTGCCCATTACTGCGGCTTCTGAGACTGCAGGATGCGAGACAAGTGCGCTTTCAAGTTCAACAGTGCCTATTCTGTGTCCTGCGACTTTCAAGACTTCGTCAGCCCTTCCTAGAAGCCAGAAGTATCCGTCTGGGTCTCTTACTGCGTAGTCGCCTGTGTAGTAGATGTTTGGCCATCTGCCAAAGTAGGTTTGCTTGTATCTGTCAGGATCTTTCCATAGAGTTTCAAGCATGCCTGGCCATGGCGTTTTGATGACGAGGAAGCCTTTGACGCCTGTCGGCGTGGGTTGTCCTTTCTCATCGTAAACTTCTGCCAAGATGCTGGGCAAAGGGTTTGTGGCTGAGCCTGGTTTGAGCGGAACGAGCTCTATCCCCGGCAGCGGTGCTATCATGAATCCGCCTGTTTCGGTCTGCCACCAAGTGTCCACGATCGGCAGCTTTTCTTTTCCAATAATGCGGTAGTACCATTTCCATGCTTCAGGGTTGATGGGCTCGCCGACTGTTCCCAAAAGCCTCAACGTGCTCAAGTCGTGTTTGGTTACCCATTGCTCTCCGAACTTCATGAACATTCTGATCGCGGTTGGCGTGGTGTACAGTATGGTGACTCCGTGCTTTTCGATTAGTTCCCACCATCTGTCTTGTGCCGGATAGTCTGGTGTGCCTTCAAAAATGAATGAAGTTATTCCTAGAGCCAAGGGTGCGTAGACGTTGTATGTGTGACCTGTGATCCAGCCGACGTCTGCGGTGCACCACCAAATGTCTTCCTCGTTGGGGTCAAAACCCCATTTCAGCGTCCAGTATCCCCACACTAGGTATCCGCCTATGCCATGTTGGACTCCCTTCGGTTTGCCTGTGGTTCCAGACGTGTAGAGTATGAACAGCGGCTCAGTTGCTTCCATGGGTTCTGGCGGAACGTGGGCGTTTGCTTCAACCTTGGCAAGCGCTTCGTGATAGTAGTAGTCTCGCCCTTCTTTCATTGGAACTTGTTGTCCCGTCCTCTTCACGACAATCACTTTTTCGACGCCTGGCGTGTTTGCCACGGCACGGTCTGCGGTGTCTTTCAACGTGACTGTTTTTCCTCGACGGTATGCTCCGTCTGCAGTTACGAGTATTTTGGCTCCACAATCGTTCATTCTGTCTGCAAGTGCTTCAGCACTGAAACCTGAAAAGACCACGGTGTGGACTCCGCCGATTCGAACTATTGCAAGCAGCGTGATTGGAAGTTCCGGAATCATAGGCAGATAAACTGCCACTCTGTCGCCCTTCTTGAGTCCAAAGTTCTTGAAGACTCTTGCCAGTTTGTTCACTTCTCTGTAAAGCTGATAGTAAGTGTAGGTTCTGACCTCGCCGTTTTCGCCTTCCCAAATGTAGGCAAGCTGGTTTTTCCTAGGTGTATTCAAATGCCTGTCCAACGCGTTGTAGGATATGTTGAGTTTGCCGCCTGGGAACCACTTGTAGAAGGGCGGGTTAGAATCGTCAAGCACTTTATCCCAAGTTCTAAACCAGTCAATGGCCTTAGCCTTTTCAGCCCAAAACTCCTGCGGGTTCTTTATAGACTTCTCCCATTCGCCTTTCAACTTCTTTCCTGGATACACTTTGTCATCGAACGGTAAACTGGCTTCTGACATCTTGTAACCTTCTGTGAATTTGTGGAGAAACGTTCTTTCGAAAATATAAACGTTTTTGGTTGAAAATAAAAAGGATGAAGGCTATAACTGGCCTACTGGACCTATTGGCAGCACTGTTCTTCCGTGCTCTTCGTTCAGCACTTCGGCCATTGCTAGGTAGAATGCGCTCAGCCCGCAGATTATGCCTTCAATTCCAATTAGGCGCGTGAATAGTTCTAGGTCTGCTGCGGTCACCGAAGTATATGCGAGGATTGCTGACTTGACTGCGAGCAGGAAGAAGAGCGTTGCGAGGCTGGCAAAGACAAATTGCAGTGCACGGTTCTTTTTCAGTGTGCCGAAGAACATTAGTAATGTGAAGAGTCCCCACATGAAGAAGTAGGCCATAAGTGCTTCCTGACCTATAAGCCAAGGCGTACTGTAGTCTGATATTGCCGGAGCATACATAGAGAAAGGCCAGATTCCTCCGCTTGCGACTCCAGGTACGCCGAGCCAATTCAAAGCCACGAAAGATAACCAGAAGAATCCGTACGACGAGAATGCAACCGTGCCAAACGTGTTGCCTTTCTTGTATTCCAACACACCTGCAATTATCTGTGCTATGCCACCGTAGAATATACCCATTCCGAGAATCATGCCGTCTATTGGGCCAAATCGCGCGTTGTGGACGAAGTTTAGTAGAACGGTCGTCATTCCGAAACCCAGCAGTCCAAGTGGTGCAGGATTTGCCTTTTTTTCGCTCATTTCTTTTCAGTCCCTCAATTTCTATTGTTAGACGCTTTTTTCCCATTGCTTCGCATTTAAGTCTTTCTAAACCGCCTTCTTGCGTCTCCTGCTCATTATCCACTTTGCAGTCTCAAGCGAACAGAAGGTTATTGCCGTGAATAGTATTGCAAACGCCCAGTCAAGTGGTTCGGGAGCGGCCACGTCGAACACTGAGTTGACTCCTGGCGTGTAGAGTACGAAGAGCTGAAGGATAAAAGATAATGCAACAGTGTACCACAGGAATTTGTTCTTGAACGCCCCTACCTTCCACACGGGGTACTTGAGAGATCGTGCCGATATCGCGTTAGCTAGTTCCATGAGGATCATAGACGTGAGCAACTGCGTTCGGGCTTCAAGCAAGGGGTTGTATATTATTTTGCCTGCTGCGTCTACGGTAGGTGGCAACCATGGTTGATAGTAGAAGTATCCGAATAAGAGCAGGGTCGTCATCAGTATCGGCGTCAGAGACAGGTAGGCTTTGACTTCGCCTGTGAAGATGCTCTCGTTTGGATCACGCGGTTTTCTCTCCATTACGTCTGGGTCGCCTGGGTCAATACCTAACGCGATGGCGGGCAACCCGTCGGTAGTCAGGTTCACCCACAAAAGTTGTGCCGCCGTCAACGCTATCGTTGCGCTGCCTACTACGGCGGCATCCGTGGCTGACGGGTTCATTCTTGCTAGGATTGGGACAGAGATTACTGCAATGAACATTACGAGGATTTCCATGATGTTGCAACGCATCAGGTAAGTCAGGTACTTCTTGATGTTGTCGTAGATCTCGCGTCCCTCTTTTGTCGCCTTCACGATGGATGCAAAGTTGTCGTCTGTTAGCACCATGTCTGCCGCTTCCTTAGTCACTTCAGTGCCCGTTATGCCCATTGAAACGCCTATGTCAGCCATCTTGAGTGCGGGAGCATCATTGACTCCGTCGCCTGTCATGGCCACTACTTGGCCCTTGGCTTTCCAAGCCTTAACTATTCTCATCTTGTGTTCAGGCGAAACACGCGCGTAGATTACGACGTTTTGAACCTGATCGGTCAGTTGTTCGTCGCTTAGCTTTTCCAACTCCTCGCCCGTCAAGACTCTTCCTTGTTCTTCGTCCTCGCCGAGCAGGTTGAGTTCTTTGGCTACGGCAACAGCCGTGAGTTTATGGTCGCCCGTGACCATGACTACGTTGATTCCTGCTTTCCTGCAGGTGAAGATTGCGTCTTTGACCTCTTCACGAGGCGGATCAATCATGCCCATTATGCCTATAAACGTGCCGTCCCTGCCGACCGTTCCCTCGCCTTTTTTCTCTGTTTCCGGCAGTGCCCTGTACGCGAAGCCTAGATTTCTCAAGGCTTGTCTTGCCATGGCCTCGATTACTCCGAGTATTCTTCCCCGATCACTCTCAGTCAACTTGGAGACTTTGCCGTTCGTCAAGACTTTTGTGCATTTGCTTAGGACGATTTCCGGTGCCCCTTTCATGTAGGCTATTCTCTTGCCCTGAGCGATGTGCATAGTTGTCATCCGTTTCGTTTCAGAAGAGAAAGGAAGCTCGGCTACTCGGGGTGACTGTTTTTCTAGTTCTTCCTTCCAGAGTCCGGCTTTTGCCGCCGTGACGATTAGTGCTCCTTCTGTAGGATCTCCTTTGATAATCCATCTTTCTGTTGCAATGTCCTTTTCCAGTTTGGCGTCGTTACACAGTGCTGCAGCGGTCAAGAGTGTGCCGAGTTTTCCAGTTTTGGGATCGATCTTCTGGTCTTCAACGAGGAATTCGCCTTCGGGCTCATAGCCGATGCCTGAGACTTTGACGACTCGGTCATCCACGTATATTCTTTGAACGGTCATTTCGCCTTTCGTCATCGTTCCTGTCTTGTCGGAGCATATGACGCTCGTGCAACCCAATGTCTCTACAGCGGGCAGTTTCTTCACGATGGTGTTGACCTTGGCCATTCGGTACATGCCGACGGCAAGTGCGCCTGTAACGATTGCTGGCAAGGCTTCAGGTACGGCTGCCACTGCCAGGCTGATTCCCCACAGGATCATGTCTATTGGGTTGCGTCCTTCAACTATGCCTATTCCACCTACTGCCAGACAGATCGCAACAGACAGAATACCTATCCATTTGCCGATGGACTGCGTTCTCTTTTCAAGGGGGGTTTCCTCTTCCTCGGTCATTTGTACCATTTTGGCGATTTTTCCGAACTCGGTGTTCATGCCTGTTGAGGTGGCAATGGCCTCGCCGCGCCCGTAAACAACGATGGTTCCTGTGAAGACCATGTTTCGGCGGTCGTTAAGTGGCACTTCGGCACCGCATAATTCAACGTTCTTGTTTACGGGGGAAGACTCCCCCGTCAGGGGGGCCTCATCTATTTTAAGGTTGAATGATTTGAGGAGACGTGCGTCCGCCGGAATCTTGTCCCCTGTGTACAGGAGCATGATGTCTCCAGGCACGATTTGGCCTGCTGGAATCTTTACTTCTCTCCCGTCACGGAGGACCATCGCCGTGGGCGCCGTCATTTTTTTCAAGGCTTCCACAGCTTTTTCGGAACGGAATTCCTCGACGAATCCCAGTATTGCGGTCGCCAAGACTATGGCAAGTATGACGATTGCATCTATGATTTCTCCAATCGCTACAGAAAGTGCCGTCGCGATCAGCAATATGATTATGAGAATGTCTGTGAACTGCTCAAGAAACATCTTGATGGGAGACGAACGTTTCTCCTTTTGCAGTTCGTTTGGACCATACTGCTGGAGGCGTTTCTGGGCTTCTTCTTGACTTAGACCAGTTTCCTTGGCCTCCAACTGCTTCATTGTTTCTTCAATTTCCAGGGCGTGCCAGGACTTTGACATTCCCTCTCCCTCCATGGTCAGCTTAGAGCTAATGCTCTAACAACAATAGAGTTATATTCTTTTCTAGGCACAGCCGAAATTCGACAAATAGGTTTATAAGAGATTTCGCGGCAAACTACAGCTTCTTCCAAGAGGCGGTTGGAGATCAAATGATAGAATTCGGGATATGGGTTATAGCACCTTTGTCTGCGTTGATCTCGATTTTGGTTGGGCTTTACTTCTATAGTTACGTTAACAAGCAAGATAGCGGAACTGAAAAGATGAAGGAGATTTCTGGTGCGATTAGAGAGGGCGCTGCTGTCTTCATAAGAAGGGAGTACACGACGCTGGCAATGTTCATAATCGCCGTGGCAATGCTGATCGCCATATTCTTGCCGCAACCGTTGTGGCAGTCTCATGATCTCCTGCTTAACCTTCAGCTGCCAATAGCTTACATGTTCGGTTCATTCTGCTCCGCTTTGGCTGGATACCTAGGCCTAAACATTGCGACAAAAGCCAACGCGAAAGTGGCTAATGCCGC
>CAYGYP010000038.1:0-10345 GCA_964354115.1 uncultured Candidatus Bathyarchaeia archaeon
CGGACTCATTCTTCAAGATGGTAAGATGGCTTCAAAGCTTGCTGAGGAATACGCGAAGAGAATTACTCAACGCTAGCTCACCATCTACTCTATTGTCGCGTGTCTGCGCTTCAAGTCTGCTTCGGTTCGTCCCATGCGATGCATTAGTTCCACGATCAGGCTGTCTAGGAACACCATGCTGTTGTTTTCGAATATGCTTCCAAGAGGAGTCAGGGGCTCACGTTCCCCGATGATCTGTCTGGCCAGATAATCCTCTTCTCTAGGCATGCCTGCCTTTGTCCTTCCTTTGATCGTTAAGACGAGGTCCGCAATCTTCCCCAATGGAGAATTTGGGAAGGACGTGACTGCTATGACTGTTGCACCTATCTCCTTTGCAGCCAAGCTTGCGGTCAAGACCATTTTCGTCGAACCTGTGCCCGAAATGGCGATAAGCAGGTCTCCTTTCTCTGCCGCTGGCGTTATAGTCTCACCTAGAAAATACACGTTGAAACCCAAGTTCATGAGTCGCAATGCGAAGGCTCTTGCGACGAAGCCGCTTCTGCCCATGCCAACCGTGAATATTTTCTTGTCCCTGGCTTCCAGCACAAGGTTGATCAGATGCTCAACTTCTTTCATGTCGAGTTCTTTCATGGCGATCTTGATGCAAGCAATGATTTCGTTCGACGCGGCCTTCAACCATTTCAACTTGTTGCAGGCTCCGAGAACCCATTACACAAACGCTCGCATTAAAAGCCTTGTGGTCTAGCGCAAATGCGTCAAAAGCTCGCCCAAAGATGGGATTGCAACGAATAGACGAACATAGATTGCAGCGGCTATTATTCCAGCCGTCACGGCTAACAGGGTGAAGTCGCCCCGGTGCATTCTAAGCGCGTACAAGTTGGTACGCTTCTTCGTTGCTCCCCATGCCCGGGACTCCATGGCTTCCGCGAGCTCAAGGCTTCTTCGAATAGCGCTGACGATGAGCGGTACAAGAATCGGAATATAGTTTCTGATCCTTTTCAAAAAGTTCCCACGTTCAAGCTCTAAACCACGAGCTTTCTGAGCATCCATGATCGTTTGTGCCTCTTCCGCTAGAACGGGAACAAAACGGACGGCCGTTGTGAAAGCGAAAACCAATTCGTAAGGAACGTGCGTTTGTTCAAGGGCCAGACCTAGATGGTCAGGCGATGTTGTCAAGAAGAAAATTGAGAAAGATTCCACAAGTACCAAGAAACGTATCGTCATGGCAGCTGCGCCTTCCACATTCTTTGCAGTAATCACATAGCCCGCGCTGATAAACGGCAGAAGAAAGTTGGTAAGAAAGATTACTGTGGCCAGGAAGGATGCTCCACGCATTGATCGGAGCCAGTTACGTCCAACCTTGGCTAAAATGACAAACGGGATCTGCGCAAAGAAAAGCACGACTAGAGGCAACGTTTCCCAAAAAACTATTGCAACTGAAAAAATCGCGCACACGTAGACGAACTTTATCCTCGGATCTAAACTGTGAATTGGCGAGTAGACCTTCCGAAACTTGAGTCCATCAAAAACGCTCATCTGGTCTCTTTCTCCAAAATCCTGAGCAGCACTTCTCGGGCCTCGTACAAGTCAATGACTGCTTTGGGAAGCTCCAACTCTGGCAGTTGGTGTGAGAGTTCGAGGAAAATTTGAGCGACCTGCGGTGGTACGATTGAGGCCACGTTCAGGATGTCTGGATCTGTAAGGATTCTTCTCGCTTCCCCGTCTGCGATGATTTTTCCCTCGCGCATCAGCAGTACTCTGGGGTTGCATTCTGCAACGAATTCTACGTCATGCGTGACCATGATGATAGTTTCTTCCTGGGTCTTCATCTGCAAGATAAACTGTCTCAATTTCTCTTTCTGCTGATAGTCCTGCCCGATTGTCGGCTCGTCCAGTATCAGTATTTTCGGATCCCACGCGAGAACAGAAGCCAAGGCTACACGCTTTCTTTCTCCGCCGCTCAGCATGAAAGGAGAAGTTTTTCGGTACTGTGTTAAGCCTAAAAGGTTCAGAGCCCATGTCACACGGTTTCTTATGACATCGTCCTTGAAACCGAAATTTCTCAACGCAAAAGATATTTCTTCTTCAACCGATTCGCAGAAGAGTTGATGATCTGGGTTTTGAAAAACGAAGCCCACGTTTCTGGATATGCTGGCAACGCTCACCTTTGTAACGTCTACTGCATCAACAACTACTCGTCCCTTCGTTGGTTTGAGCAGTCCGTTGAAATGTTTGACCAAAGTTGTCTTTCCAGCGCCGTTCTGTCCCATGATTGCAACGAATTCGCCGTCTTGAATAGTCAATGATACGCCTCTTAGAGCCTCAACGCCGTTTGGATACGTGAAATAGAGGTCTTTGACCTCGATCATTGGCCTTGCAGCGCCTCCTTCAGCTGGACGGCCATTTCCTCTGAAGACAACGGGACAGTGTCGCCAAGGTTCACGTTGTCGTTCTTAAGCAACCTGTAGAGCCGCGTTGCCTTCGGGATTCCAATGCCTATTAGACGAGCTTCTTCTGACTGTAGAATTTCGCGAGGGCTTCCGTCCAAGACCGCTTTGCCTTCATCCATCACAATTATGTGCGTGGCATACTTTGCCGTCAAGTCAAGCCTATGCTCGACCAGCACGACCGTTATTCCAAGGCTTTTGTTCAGATGATCAATGACTTCGAAGATGCTCTTGGCACTTAAAGGGTCTAGAAAGCTTGTTGGTTCATCGAGAATAATCACGTCAGGCTGCATGGCCAACACTGAGGCTATGGCTACACGTTGTTGCTGGCCTCCTGAAAGCTCATGCGGCGCTCTTTCCCTCAAATCGTATATCCCCGTCAACTTCATCGCTTCATCCACTTTTCTTCGCATCTCTTCTCTTGATATGCCCAGATTCTCAAGGCCAAACGCCACGTCCTTCTCAACGGACAAGGCGAAAAGCTGGTTCTCGGGGTTTTGGAAAACAAGGCCGAGATGCCTTGCAAGCTCATAGATGGGGCGGTCAACAACGTTTAATCCTGTCGTGATCACCTTGCCTTTGAGCTCGCCCTGATAAAAGTGGGGAATCAGACCGTTGAAACAACGGCACAATGTCGTTTTTCCACAACCGCTCGGCCCTGTGACTAATGTGAATTCGCCTTTCCCGATTCTTATGGAAACATCTACGATTGACGGCTTCGCCGCGCCTGGATAAGTATAAGTGAGATCAGTTGTCTCAATAACCATCATGCCGTTGCTGCCTGCCTGATTCTAAGCGGCACCATGGTTCATTTAAGAGTAGCTACTCATTGCTGATTAGCGATTCTCTCTTTCAAAAGCAGCAAACAACGCTTAAGACTCGATTCAACTTCTCCCACGCCGTTTGCTCCTGCCGCTGTAGAGTGCCCCCCGCCCATCCCATGTACGTATTCACCAAGAGGCTTAGCGATGTCCTTGCCTAGGTGCACGCCAGTTTGCCCATTAAACTCGCGTGTGGCGCGTAGACTGACTTCAATGGCTTCATTTTTCTTTCCCGCCACAGCTGCAACATCGGCGCCCAACTCGACGAGGGCTCTGGCCGCTGAGGCCTGATAGGCACTGACGTGCGAGAGTGCAATTATCCAATTGCCAATCTTGAAGAGCTTGACCCTTCTGGAAGCTTTCAACCTTGCCACTCGCTCAGAGAAATCCATGGGAAGCGAAAGCAGGGGCAACGTTTCCTGCGCGTTTACGCCAGAGTCGATAAGCTCCGCAATATTCTTCAAGGTCGAAGAGTTGGCCAGCACGAAGTGGCGGGTGTCAAAGGCTATGCCTAAGAACAACGCTTGAGCTTCTTTTTCGCCGATTTTCACGTTTGCTTGCTTGTAGAAGCTGAAGATGATCTCGCATGTTGACGAGATCTCTTCACTCGTGATGCAAAGCCTTGCCAACTGCAACGTATCCGGATGAGCTGCATGATGATCAATCACAATTATCGGCGCTTTTCCCCTCTTGACCGTTTCAGCCAGAGTGTCCAACTGCTGAATCGTGTTCGTGTCGAGCAACACTGTTGCATCGGCACTTTCCACGCTCGGCGACTCTTTCACCTCTACAGGAATAGACTCGAGAAGATGCTTCGAGAGCCTGCTAATTCCGTGAGCTGCGCCTATTTCTATGCTAAGCCATGGCCTTAACTGTGCTAGTAGACTTTTCAGCGCGTAGGCTGAGCATATTGCATCGGGGTCCGCGTTATGGTGACACAACAAGACGACAAGCTTGGCATCCAACGTGTCCAGGATCTTGGTCATCTCTGCGAATGACACGCCATCTCCCTCAAATATTTCTCTGCCGACTTGAAACTCTCCTTCACGGCTTCGTCGGCAAGATGCTGAGCATCGAAATCCCCCATCGTAGGCGATAAGCCGACGTCAACGTCTACTTCCAAGCTGACAGGTCTTGTTCCTTGGACTTCAGCGCTCACGTCTAACCTCTCTATTTTCTTCTCTGGAACCTTAGACAGTATGTACCGTCTGGCTGCTTCCTCTGCAACGGCACATAGCTCTTCAGCCTGCTCGCTGGCCAAATCAGGTAAACCAAGATTCTCCACGGTTTCACCTAAAACGGGCTAAGGCTGAGGCGATGGTGAAACGGGATTCAGATCCTGCTGAAGCTTGGTCTGCAAATCCTTCAACTGGCTACGTAGCCTTTCTTCCTGTTTCGTCAAAATCGTCACTCTTGTGTTAAGCAGATCTTTCCGCTCATTCAGCTCAGCGTCTACCTTCACCTTCTCCGACCTTATCATAAGCGACCCTGCAGACTTGTATATGACCGCGTCATCAGTCAACTTCTCAACCTCAGTTGACGCCTGCCCGATCTCCGCCAATTCAAGCTCCACCTGTTGCTTCTGGGCCAGAACCGACTGAAGCGTCTGCTGAAGCTGCTGAAGCCTAAGCAAGCGTTCCTGAACCTGAGGCGGAAGCTTCGAAATATCTTCACTCACTTTCCATCCATCCACTCTGGACAGCAATAAGCGCAGGCATTAATTAAGCATTTTCTAAAACACACAATCCCATCAATAGCAAATGCACGCCTGCAATTCTCACCCTCCCAATCCGTGTTCGAAGCACCACACCCAAAATCAACAGTACTGACATCTGCCTTTGATCAACGCGTGCGACGCGGCTTCCGTACGCGTGACGAGGGTTCCATGGAAAGTGACTGAACGGCCAATATGGTCGCTCATTGCCTAAGGTACTCGTAAGACCCTTCAAGATAGACCTTATTTGGAAAGTGGCCACCATTGCGGCAGAAGTGTCGATGTCCATACTACGACCTACCCAAACATAGAGCAGCTATTGTCCCGCTACGTAAAGTGCCCCAGAGGGCATTGTTCACTTGGGAAAGAGGCACTATTTGCTTATTCTAAGACTCCCTCTCCAAGGCACTCAAAACATTCATGATCGAACTAATCCACCTCAAATACGCGTTTGACGTCGCACGCAGAGCAATCGTGTCCTTCGCTTCGATCCTCAAAACCAAAAACCTGCCATCCCTCCGCAAACTCGCACACGAACGCAGCGTAACCGGCCTTCCAACCTCCGGCTCCAAAGCTCTCAAAACCGTTTCCAAGAACCTCTCACCCGCAAAGCGAAGTCTTATCCTGACAGACGCCCTCATAAACGACCAGAATCTCTAAGAGACATCACAGCCTTAAAATCTTCTGCCTGCAAGGACATACTTCCATCCGCCGATCTCACAGATCCTCCGCAGCCGACAACGGACCAATACCCTCAGCACATATCACTATGAGCAGCGTGACATTCTTCGCTGCAACTGACCTTGAGTTAACAACCGTGCCCTCCACAGTAACATATGGCAAATCACCACCATAATGATTAACCCAGTGGAAATCATCAAGCTGAAGCTGCGGAGCCTGTGTAACTTGAAACTCAACAACCAACGATACGGCCACGATAGCAATGACCACAAATAGCAAAGTCACTGCAATTTTCGCTTTGCTAACCTTTCGTCTGGCCTCATCCATCTTGGAACCATCGAAAAAGGCGTCGCTCTCGGACTATTTAGACTTCAGTTTCTTAGACACCTTCAATAGAACAAACTGAGCATCCGCGAGCGTGCAGGCCAATCAGCAAGCGACGCTATTCGGTTTCTGCCTTCGCAGCTTCCTGTGTGGGGGTTCCCCTCGCTACACGTTTCGCAATAACCCCCAGCTTTGTGGTCGGCGTATAGGCCCCACCGGTGAAAGTGAAACCACATTTTCTGCATTTCCACACGCCAACACTTTCCCTCTTAACGCGAGGAAGCCCGCACTGAGGACACGTGTGAGGTTTCTTCAATTCCTCAACAATCTTAGCGTACCGTTTCCTGACCGTCGATCCATAGCGAGGGCCAAGCCCACGGGTGGGACCAACCTTCTTAGTCCTATGCCCCATCCCTTCTTCACCAGTCTAGTTTCTTGCGCATTTCCTTAGCCTTTTCCCCTGCAAGCTTGGCAATTTCTAACACTTGTTCTGGCAAAAAGTATCCCGTGCCGCCCTTTTGTATCGCACAGATATCCTCGTCGTCATCGATGGCCATGGACAACCTAGCATCCATCACCTGCTCCTCTTCCAGCTGCGGATCGACAATCAGCTTGTCGCCAATCTTCGCGCACGTAACTGTCACGGGATGCTGTCTTATCGGAAGCTGGGTGTAACCCGGTTTGGTTTTCACCTCGCCGTCTTCAATTTCATAGTTAGCCATCTTCGTATTCAACAGCGCAGCCACAGCGGCAAGGGCTGAAGTGTCGATCAGGTTTCCACCCTGATTGAGCACGTAGACATCTACGAAAACCACAAACACCTTCTTTCCAGGTTCGATGCACAGCTTCTCCGTATCAATCATCTTCGACTCTCGAATCCCTCTATCCACGATCCTGGCAAGTTCGATAGAGTTTTCATCCGGTGGGCCTGGCTCATAGCTTGGCGAGGCCAAAGGTACCAGCTCAGCGTTCACCGTCAAAACGCCTTCGTTCGGCGTGTCTGGGAAAGGCTCTCCCATCTCGATTTTTATCCCCACGACAACGTCTGTTTTCCCAATGCGGACTCTTGCCGAGCCTTCTGCCCGTTCAATCGTTCCTTGCTCAAGGGTGATCTCGCGATATTCAGTGAGTTTTCTTCCATCCAAGCGTTTTCCATCGTCGATTAGCTGTGCAATCTGCTTTTGTTTTATCTTTGCGATCACGGATGCCATTACTCTTCAGCCTCCTCTTTAGCGCCTAAGTACTTGGCTTTAAGGGCTTCTTTCTGCATGCCATAGATTTGCTTGCAGCCTTCGATAGCCAAGTTTACAGCCGTCTCAAATTCCTCCTGGGTGAGCTTTCCGTCCATCTGTAGTAACGTTACAGCATTCAGATTAGGCATCAGAGCAACTGGGACGTCAGCTGACCCCAGCTTGTCTTCTTCGTCCATCAGATCCAAGACTATGGTGTCATCAGCCTTCCCAGCTGCGCATGCCACCACTAGGTCTCGCATCGGGATGCCTGAGTCTGCCAGGGCCAAGGACGCTGCGGTTATGCTCGCGCATCGTGTTCCTCCGTCAGCCTGCAAGACTTCAATGAAGAGGTCTATCATTGTCCTTGGGTAATATTCCAAAAAGATCGCCGGTTCAAGCGACTCTCTGATAACTTTCGAGAGTTCAACCTCTCTTCTTGAAGGCGCGGGGGACTTCCGTTCCTGAACAGAGAACGGGGCCATGTGATAGCGGCATTTCAAAACTGTTCGATCCTGAAGCGCCAAATGCTTTGGATGCGCTTCTCTCGGGCCGTACACGCCGACTAGAATCTTGTTCTTTCCTTGTTCAATGTATGCTGAACCATCCGCGTTTGGAACCACACCTACCTCAAGCTTTACCGGTCTAAGCTCGTCGCGTTTTCTCCCATCGAGTCTTAGTCCTTTCTTGTCGATCAGTTTCTCTGGTTTCTCATTCATTCTTTGTTTCCTCCCTTTTTGATCTTTCATTTTTGAGCATCTGAGTTATGCGATCTGTCAGACCGCTTGTATGAGACTCCTTTTCTATCTTGAGAATGGCCGCCAGTGCTGCCTGCTCTTCGTAAGGAGTCTTTCCCGTGACTAGCACGACGCCGTTAAGTCCGAGGATTATCTGACAGCCTGTTTCCTGCTTTATCATTGATATCATTGAGCCTTTCTTTCCTATTACCCGAGGAATTTTCGTCGGAGTAATCTTGATTATTTGACCCTTGGTTATCTTCCCTAATCCGGGTTCTGCAACCGTAATCTGCGGGTCGTGCGTCCTATCATAGGAGACTATCTTTGCGACGACCAAGTCGCCGATCTCAAGCACTTGAGAGAGTTCATCCTTCTGCGGTTTGAAAGGTCGGCTCAGAACGTCCGAGGGCCTCAGGAAGGCGTCGTATGGCGCGTTTATGTCTATTGTCCATCCGTTGAATCCTATTTCTACAACTGTTCCTATTATCATGTCCCCGGGCTTAGGCATGTAGAAGGCTTTCAAGGCGACGAGGTTGACCGTTTTGTCGCCGTATTCGACGAGTCCTGTTCGGGAAGCGTAGATTTTCTTGTCTTCCTTGTACGTGTTTTCTCCTGTAACATAGTCGCCTTCCGCGAGCAGGTCTCCCGGCGTCGCGATCTGTTTTGTTTCAAAAAATGCTGGCATAATCTTACACCTACTGACCTAGTGATGCACATTTGATTATGAAATTATTTTCGCTTCTCCATTACCTTTTGTTACGTCTCCAAGCTTCTCTAGCAGTGGGGCATATAAGCCTGCTGGCATTTCTAAGACCCCGCTCCATGAGCCGTCTGCCCGCCACTCTTCTCGTTTGATTGTTCCAAATCCTTTGATTGCACCGTAAGCTTTCGCCGCATACTGTGTAGGTACCGTGACCGCCACGGACAATTGCTCCATTCTTAATGGTAGAATGGGTCGTAGCAGCTTGACTATGTCTCTTGCTTGTTCTTCAACTGGTTTGAAAGGATCTATTGGGTAGTGGATTTGCTCCATGGCGTTTTCTATGCGTAGCGGTGGGTGCGGCAGGTTTGTCTTGGGATCCACGCTTTGTCTGGATATGAAGTCTATTATTTGCCGTCTCTTGTCTTCAACCATTTTTCTCCTTTGTTCCGTCGTCAGCTGGAGCGTTCCTGTCTTCAGTATTGTTTCTGCGATTTTCAATGAATCTGTTGTGCCGAAGGCCTTTCGAAGGTTTTCTTCTGAAGATCTTGTACCCTTGTTTGCGTCTGAGAATATTGTTTCTGCGGCCAGAACCTCGGTGATTCCTGGGATTTTGCCCGTGCGATAGTCTAAGGCTTTTTGCGGTTTTACGAGAATTTCAAAGTGTTCATTATCCTTGGTTATGCGGGCAACGGTGTACTTTTCACTCATCCGCTTTTCACTTGCCCACGCCTAGCTCTTTCATCATGGCCTCGATTTTGTCGTCGGCTAACATTTCCATTTTCTTGGTTTCTGACGGGATGACGGCTATCTTTATTCTTGGCGGTAGCTGTCTAGCTTCCAATGCTTTGGTTAGGCATTTTACGGCAAGTTTGACGGTTTGGTCTAGGCTCATGTTTTCGCGGTATTCGTCTCTGAGTATGGCGAGTGCGGTTTCTCTTCCTGCGCCTACTGCTGTGGCCTTGTAGCCCCTGTAGGTTCCGCTTGGATGAGTGTAGAATATGCGGCTTCCTGTTTTGTCTACGCCGGCGAAGATTATTGATACTCCGAATGGTCTTACGCCTGCGTGTTGAGTGTACATTTGTTTTATGTCGCTTATTCTCTTGGTTACTACTTCCACGTCGATTGGCTCATCGTAGGTGAGCTTGTTGCTTTGAGCGTAAACGCGTGCTTGGTCTATGAGCATTCGTGCGTCTGAGCTTAGGCCCACTATGGCGGCGCCTATGTGGTCATCAACCTTGAAGAGTTTCCATGAGTATTCTGCTTCCTCGAGGGGCTCAACGTTTTCCTCTGAGCCCAGCACGACGCCTTCTGAGCACATTATTCCAAGGATGGTTGCTCCGCGGTTGACCAGTTCCATGGCGTATTCGACTTGGAACAGTCTTCCGTCGGGTGAGAAGACGGTTATGGCGCGGTCATATGCGCCTGGTGCTGCGAATACGGACATTCTTTTCATCCTCACACTGTATGTTGATCTTTTGCAGTCTTTCATACGACAACTTAACTAAAAACCTTTTCCTACGATTCTCAGCTTCTGGTTTGCCCGATTTTTTCCGTGTGTGACGCATGCTTGGTTTATTAGGGAGGCGCGGCAGGTTGGTTTCTCCCTGATTGATCTACATGCTTTCTTGGGAGAAATGGGCCTCAAGGGTTCCTTCTTTGGATTGCGCACGTGTTTGCCTGCCTGGTTTA
>CAYGYP010000039.1:0-10194 GCA_964354115.1 uncultured Candidatus Bathyarchaeia archaeon
TTAATTCCCAGGGTGGGCCAAATCAGGCCATCACAGTGGGCCAAATGAGGGTATCCAAATCAGTCGCCTGGCCAGGCTTGTGTCAAATAGCGAAAACTACTCTCAGGGGATAACAAGGATTGTGAACCTTGCCTTTCCGGCCGAGAATGGCGCGAGCCCCAGCCGACCACCTGCCCTTGTCAGAGCAATTGAACAGCCGGATGAAAGAACTCCGTGATCTGGTGATGCAGGGAGGCGAGCGCCAGGAGGAGGCGAAGCGCTTGGTCACCCACCTCGGGGTCCTACATTCGCCGTGGCTCCAGGTGCTACGACCGAGGATCGGTCGGTCCACTGCCCGTCAGCCCAGTCCACCCCCAGGAGGCGGAAGAAGCCTTAACGCTGATTCCATACGGCCGCACCAACCTTCGGATAACGGTCTTCCCGCAGGTGGCAGCACCACGCAGGGGCAGAAACAAGTCGAAAACAGGCTGAGGGAGCCTATGCCTGAGCCTTGCTCCCGCCACATACTGCATCCGAGAAGATAGACAAGTTGAAAGGTGGGAGAGAGGGCACCACACGCTGCTAAAAGGCCACTTCCAGCGGCTTCCCCTCGAAGACCAGTGAGCGGGCCAGATTCTCGGATGCGATCTGGACTGTAATCTGCCGTCGCAAAGGGGGCAGCATCTGCGAATCCTCTTCCAGATGCATGCGCAGGCGGCGGGAATGATCGTCCCAGGTGAGCCGGAGTCGCATGCGCTCCCCCTTTTCGTAGTTAAATGTCTCGCCATCGTCCTCGTACAGGACAAAACTGCCGGATGCACCGGGGAAGATGGTGATCCTCAGCGGTTCCTTGGTTTTCTCCCCCGTGTATTGCTTGACGGGACCGGTAGGAATGATCGCTCCGGCGCGCACGTAAAGCGGCATAGTGGTCAGATCAACCGGACGACTGACCTCACGGCCTCCTTCAACCTTCTCATTCGTCCAGAAGTCGTACCAGATTCCCCGCGGCAAATAGAGTTTTCGCGCCGTTGCGCCCTGCTCGATAACAGGGGCGACCAGAATATCGCGGCCCCACAGGTATTCATCGCCGCGCTCAGCGGCGCGCGAGTCATCGCCGTAATGCAGCCAAAGCGCGCGCATGATCGGCAACCCGGTGTCATGTGCAGCGCGAACCGCTGTGTAGGTGTAGGGCAACAGGCGGTAGCGCAGCTCGAGGTATTTGCGGCAGATGGGTTCGACCTCGGGATTGTGAAACTCCTTGCTGTCCGGCAGGCCGGCTTTGGCTCCGTAAGGCTCAAGTTCCACTGGCCCGGGGGCGCCCATGTTCCAACCCCAGGGCAATCGCAGCTTCCAAGTTCGGCCATGGGAGCGGAAGAGCGGGCAAAACGAGCTGAACTGAAACCAACGAACGTAAAGTTCGCCAGTTAATTCAGGTGTGGTCACGAAGCCGCCGGTGTCTGTGCCCCAAAAAGGCTCGCCCGAGAGGCTGGTGTTAATGCCCACGGGAACTTGCGCTGCTAAGGCCTGCCATTTCGAATCAATATCGCCCGACCACAACCACGCATAGCGTTGCATTCCCGCATATCCATTGCGGTGCAGGGCATAAGGGCGCAGGTTTGGCCGCGCGATTTGCGGGCCGTCCCAGTACATCTTGTTACGAATCAGGCGAGCGGAGGAATCGAGCTTGTCTCCCTCGTCGGGCCACCAGCCGTCCACGCCTTTTCGCAACACTTCCACATGTCTAGCCCAGACGTTGGCGGCGCTGTTTTCCTCCTGAGCAGCCGCGCCGGTGTCGCCTGCATTTCCGTACAGATTCTCCGGCGGATTCACAACGTGCAGGACGACTCGCACGTTCTGTTCGTGGAGTTCTCGAAACACCTGGTCAGGGTCGGGAAAGACGCGTGCGTTGAAGGTGAAGGAGCCGTGTCCAGTGTTCCAGCCGGATGGACAGAAACCCGTGCCTAAGAAGATGAAGACATCGCAGGGCAGCTTTTTCTCACGAAAAGTCCGGGCTTCGGCCAGGACCTCCTCGCGGCTGGCCAGTGTCCGGTGCGATTGCTGATATCCCAGCGACCAGATCGGCGGCATATGCGGATAACCGGTCAGCCGCGCGTAGTCTTCCATGATCTCGATGGGGTTGCACGTCGCCACAATGAAAACGTCCAGGGGGAGCGGTGAGGCGGAGCTCCAGGGCACGAACCGGCCGTCTTTGCCGGTGAGGTCGAAACTGCCAAGCGGGGCGTGAACAAACATCGCCCAGCCAGAGGCCCCGATCAACCAGGGGATGGGCACGCGTGCCCCGTTCACGAGCAGGTCGTTAACACCCTGGCCGCTTTTCATGGAATAAGAGGAACCTCGGCGATCAAACTGGGGTCCACCTTCTCCCAGCCCGAAAACCGGGCCGCCGCCCAGCAGGAACGTGAAACCACCCGTGTCCTTATCGAACCGCAGTTGCTGGAAAAGTCGGCCTGCAAGATCTTCCACAGCAACAGTTGAGGGGTCAGCCGAAACCGTTACACGCCTGTATCCCGCCTTGAGCACCCTGCGGTCTGAAAGCGAGCGAAAGCTGTACTTCTCCCCTGGCCAGTCGTGCTGGACGAGGGCCCAGTCTTCTTTGCGGGGTGGCTCGGAATCACGCGATTCAAGCGAATTGATCTGCAGCCGCACGATGTGCTTGCTCACAGCGCTGACCCTTAATTCCACGGGTTGGCCGGCCACCGTGATCGCGGTTCGACTCTTACTTGGCTTGCGACCCTGGGGCGCTGCCCAGGCAGTTGCCGCTGCCAACATTGCCACCAGAGAGACCTGCGCTAGTCCCTGAGATAACAAAATGAAGTATCTTGACCGGCTTCGATGGTGGAGGTTCATGGACATGGTTGATTCCAGCAAGAAGAAGTCAGTGCATCCCCCCGCGCTCTTCGGCGCGTTTGATAATCGCCGCCATCACGTCGCGCGCCTTGGCCAAATCCCGATTCAGAACAAACGAGCTGAACAAGCCGTTGCTGGGAGCCACAGTTCCCGCCACATCGAGATAAGGCACCTGGCCCACGTCGGTTACTCCGTAAGTAGCTGACTCCGTCACAAGCTCGAGAACCTAGCCGCGCGCATACTGGAGCGCCCAGGCATAGGGGTAGTAGATCGTCTGCCGCAGGATCCCCTCGCCATGGGTCACTATAGGGGCTATGACATTCACCCCCTGGGCCAGGTATCCGCTGCGCACGCGGGGGCGCGATTAGCGCCTCCCCTGTCGCTTCTGTTGCGCGCGCGCCCGTTCAAGGGCTCGGTGGGCTTCAGCATCGTTTGTTTCCCACGCCAGAACGCTTCCAAACTCTGTGATCGCGGTTGGCCAGTCGCGCGCCTCGAGCGCGGCACGCCCGAGCGCTCGGTGGGCTTCGATGAGGCTTGGTGAAAGCGCCGTGGCACGGCGAAACTCGGCCTGAGATTCCGCCTGCTTGCCTTGCCTTTCGAGCACCAAGCCGAGCTGGAAGTGGGCGCTCGCATGATCCGGATTCAACTGGATGACTCTCCTTAGCTCCCTGGCGACATCGCCAGGATCGGCAGATGATTGCGAAAGCGCGAGCGCCAAGCGAAAGTACGCTTCGGGAAAATCCGGGCTCAACTGCACCGCCTCGCGCAATTCCGCGAGCGCCTTGGCCGTGTCGTCCGCTTGCAGATGATCGCCTGCAGCCTGCAGTAGAAGCACGGCGCGGCCGCGGTTGGCTCTCAGAGTGTCGATTCTCCGTGCTTCTTCCAGCTCCCTTTGAGCCTCGTCTGCCTGCCCGGCTCTCTGCAGGGCTTGTGCCAGCGTCAAGCGCGCTTCGGAGAAATACGGATCCAGGCGGACAGCTTGGCGGAGTTCTTCGATGGCGGCGTTCAGTTCCTTCAGCTTCAGAAGGACACTCCCCAGATTGTGTCGGACTGCAGCATCAGTGGGTTGCTGGTTGGCGGCGCGGCGAAGCTCGACCGCGGCCCCCTGGAAGTCTCCCTTCTGTCGGAGCACAAGCCCCAGCGCCCGCCGAGCTGACGCCTGGGTGGGATCAAGCTGTAAGGCTTTGCGGAATTCCTGTTCCGCCGCGTCCAAGTCACCTTTGCTTCTCAGAGCAAGCCCGAGGTTGTACCGATACTCGGGGTCGTCAGGGGCGAGGTTTACGGCTCTTCGCAGCACCTCGACCGCCTCGGAAAGCTTCCCCTTATCTGCCAGCAGCTCGCCCAAGGCAAGATAAAGTTGGGGCTGCCGGGGTTGCAGCTCGGTCGCTACACGAAATTCTTTCTCTGCCACCTCCACATCGCTTTCACTCTGAGGGCTTTTCTTGTCGCGGTACTTGCTCCAAAGCGCCAGGCCCAGGTTGTAGCGAGCTTGGGCGAAAGTCGGAGCAGCTTGAACAACTTGACGGAGAAGATGGATGGCGCCATCTAGATCGCCCCGCTTCGAGCAGATCGAACTAAGGGCGTACCGCGCTTGAACAAAATCAGGCTTGAGCCGAAGGGCCTCCTGGTAGTGAACGATGGCTTCGTCTTCGCGTCTCGTCCGATCATAGGCCAGGCCCAGATGATAGTGCGCCAGGGGGAGATTTCTGTTGAGTTCGATCGCCCTCTGAAACTCTGGAATTGCCGCGGCCACTTGGCCAGACTCCGCCAGGATCACGCCGATATGGTCATGTGACTCGGCGTCGTTAGGGTCTGCTTGCACGGCAGAACGGAAATGGGTGAGGGCTTTCTGCATGTCATTTTGCTGGAAATAGAGAAGTCCCTGTTTCCGGTGCCAGGCAGCCGTCTGCGCACTCGGCGATTGTGCCGCCAAGAGGGCAAAATGCCACGTAAGGAGCAGAATTACAGCACGCATTATCAGGAGTCTGAACGCCATGCGGACTCGCCTATTTTGCTGAACGCAAAGATTGGAACTCGTACTCATGTCTTACCCGTCTCAAGTGCCGGGGCATACAGGGAGATGGCTCGGAAAGCCGTTTTGGGCTTTCTGCAAAGTTCCTACGCCAGCATTGCCCCGTCGTCGCGCCCAAGCAGACCCCCCACGGAACGAACACTATTGTTGAAGGTGACTGCGCCTCCGGCAATCCTGTCGCTGCTGCGGCGAGCTGAGGCAAGCCCGGCGGCTCCGCACAGCCAGTAAGACCGTCGCGGAGAGAAGGTCGAGCGCCTTTGCCCTGAACAACACTTCTATCCGAAACACCTTTGCCAAGGCCTCCGCAGTCATTATAGTCAAGAATTCGGGGTCCATGAAGCGGGGCCTCGTTTGGCAAACCCGACTCAAAGGGAGCCTTCTCCGCACGCGGGAGTATTCATCTGGACGGCGGGTAACGTCAACGTAAACCGAGATCCCTAAATGATGACATTGACCACGACTGTCCAACCGGGTTATATGGTAGCGTATGGGCTTTTGGCCGGGATTTTCGCCATCGCGCCAGCCTTCAGCGATGAACCGCCGTGGGTCTTGCCCTGGCAAGCCCCCTCGCAATAGGCTGGCACGTGGCCTGCTTATTGGGCTCGTCCTGGCCTGCGCGGCCATGGGCTGTGGTGTAAGGACGCTTGAGCGACTCCTGGCACAATCCAACAACCCTGCACCGATCTCCATTCCCGTTACCTTCACGGACATTCGTAAAACTACGGGAATCGTGTTTCGACATGATGCGGCCGGCAGTGAGGAAAAGTACTACCTGGAAACGATGGGCTCTGGCGTTGGCTGGATCGATTACAACCAGGATGGGTTGCTCGATCTTTATTTTGTGCAACAAGGATCCACAAAGGCCTACAAGCCTCCGCGGCCCTTGCACCCCGCACTCTACCGCAACAACGGCGACGGGACTTTTACCGACGTGACCGAGGCGTCGGGAATCGCCGTCGAGGACTTCTTCGGCACGGCCGTTGCCGTGGGAGATTATGACAACAATGGGTACCCGGATCTCTATCTGACGGGCTACGGGGGCGCGCTTCTCTTCCGCAACAACGGCGACGGGACCTTCACGGACGTTACCGACAGGGCCGGAGTAAGGGACCGTGGCCAGTGGCCCAGCAGCGCCGGTTGGTTTGACTACGACAAAGACGGGCATCTCGATCTCCTTGTCTGCAACTATCTCTACTGGTCGCCCGACAACAACCCTTGGTGTGGCGATCCTCCACCGGGACCCCGCGGATACTGTCACCCCAAGTTGTTCAAGGGCCAGAAGGTCAAGCTCTTTCACAACAGAGGCGACGGGACCTTTTCCGATGTGAGCGAAGAATCTGGCGTAGGCATTCCAGAATCCAAGTCCTTGGGCGTGGTGCTGGCCGACCTCAACAACGATGGCTGGCCCGACATCTTCGTCGCCAACGACAGCTGGCCAAACTTCCTCTTTCTCAACAGCCACGATGGAACCTTCTCCGACGTCTCCTATACTTCCGGCCTCGCGGTGAGCGAGGACGGCCAAATAGAAGCAGGCATGGGTACGGACGCTGCCGATATCGACGGCGACGGATGGTTGGACATCTTTGTTACCCATCTGGCTTTGCAGCTTCACCGTCTCTATCGCAACAACCACGATGGGACATTCGACGACTATACGCAGCCTTCGGGCATCGGCAGAAAAGCCTACTTGATGAGCGGTGTCAGTTCGAAGATTTTCGACTATGACAACGACGGATGGAACGACATTTTGCAGGCGAACGGGTCAATGCTGGACAACGTGGAACTGTTTCACGCCGACCAGGCGTACAAAGAACCAAAGTTGATGTTTCGAAACCTCGGCGGCGGCAAGTTCGAGAAGGTCTCGGAATATCTGGGGGCCGACTTCATGCGTCGTACGGCGGCCCGGGGTGCGGCTGTCGGCGACTTCGACAACGACGGCGATTTGGACGTGGCCGTCAGCAACCGGGGGGATTATCCCCAACTCCTACGCAATGACGGCGGGAATGCCCACAACTGGTTATTGGTGAAGCTTGTCGGCACGAAATCGGCTCGAGACGGCACCGGGGCCATCTTGAAGCTGGAGTCGGAGGGAAGAACTCAGGTCGAACAAGCAAAGGGGGGGATGAGTTACATGTCGGCCCATGACCTGCGGGTGCATTTTGGACTGGGACAACGGAAGACCATCCAGTCGCTCGAGATTAGGTGGTTGAGCGGCACCGTGGACAAACTAGTCGACCTCCCCATCAACCAGGTGATTACACTGAAAGAGGGGACCGGGATCGTGCCAAGTCAGTTCCCGGTCGTGCGCGGCAAGTAGCGTGACCTGCTCCCCGCTGCGTTGATGCGGGCTGCGCTCAGCCGGGAATTGCTGAGGGGACCGAAGTGCGCAACTGTCGTTTTACGGGGTATCGAGAGGCACTTTTCACATTTCTGCTGCCCGACGTATGCATCCCTCTTTTCTGGCTAGAGCACCTAAGGAGTGGTCGGCGGGCTTGGGGGCAGTATGTCCTGGCGCACCCTGGGGCAGGTCTTTCACTGCCTTTTCTCTTTCTCTCTGGACGGAACGTCGCCTGTGCCCATCTTCACAATGCGCTTCAATTGCTTTTGAGTGTCACTTTCCCGCTCTTGAACGTTAAGCTGTGCGACACGTGCGAGAAGTTCTTCGGCACGGGCCGTGTCGCCCTTCTTCCGATACGCAAGCGCAAGCTGATGAGTCGGGCCGACCTGGCTCGGATCGAGCTGGATCGCCTTTTCAAGGAGTTCGATAGCACGGTCCACCTCCCCGCGTTTCAAGAAAAGCTTGCCCAGGTCCGCCAGGGCATATGCGAAATTGGGGTTCAATCGAAGTGAAGTCTCGAACGCCGCCTGCGCCTCATTCTCGGCCGCGCTGCCGGACTCCAATCCGGCGCGCACCAACGTTTGCCCAAACAGCCACTGGATTATGTAGTCATCGCGATACTGTCGGGCGTTCTCCCGCAACATTTCGAGAGCCTGCTGGAATTGTCCCTTCTGCATCAAGGCCATCGCTTGCGCCACGAAGACAAGCGGCTTTTCTGGAGCCAACCTCTGCGCGGCCGTGAAGTCCTCTTCGGCCGCGGTAAACTGCCCTTTCATCGCCAGCATGACGCCGCGCTGAAGGTAGAGGCGGTCGGAGTCGGGAAGACGACGGAGAGCCACATCCAGGATCTCGATTCCGAGATCGTAGTTAGAGTATTCTAGGCAAATGGCCGCCAGACCGAGGTAATGGTCCTCGTTCTTCGGATCGATCTCCGCCGCGGCGCGAAGCGCGTCGTATGCCTCCTTTATTTGTTCGCTTCCCAGGTACGCCTGGGAGACGAGGCTGTAGAGTTCCGGGGTGCGGAAGCCCTGGGCGAAGAGTTCGCTGGCTGTGCGGATTGCTGCTTTATAGTTTCCGGCTCTGATGTACATGAGAGTCTCATTGTAGCCGGCACCATATGGATCACCAGATGCTCTCCGCGCCAAGCCGAAGTGTTCTGCCGCTTCCGCGTAATGACCCGCCTGACCCAGCATCAATCCCGCTTGGAGATGGCCCTCGGCCTCCGACGCGGACAGGAGGTTTAGCATCTTAGTGGCCTGCGTAGAGCGCTTCTGGTCGAGTGAGCAGAGAGAGAAATGGAGGATCAACTGGGTGTTATTGACGATACGCATGCGGCACTTGTCGTAGTGCTGCAATGCTAGGTCGCAGCGTTTCTCCGCAAACCAGAGCTCCCCTAACATCAAGTTCGCAACCTCGTCTTCGGGCGCGTGTTCCAGCACCTGCTTGAGGTGACGCTTGGCCTCTTCCGTGCGCTTTAGCGCCAATTCGTTCCCGGCCAAATTCTTGAGGGCCGGGTAGAATCGAGAGTTAAGCTTGAGAGCCTTTTCAAACTGGCGGTTGGCTTCCTTAATCCGACCCAACCCGGTGAGTGCAATTCCGAGGAGATTCAGTGTTTTCAGGTCGCGGGGAGAGCTTCTTAAGATCTCTTTGAGCGTACGAACGGCCGAAGCGAAATCTTGACGGCCAACGTAGTATAGGGCACAGTCATAGCGCGTCGGACCGCATTCTGCAGCGGTTGCCTTTGCCGCAGCGAGAAACAGCACGAACACGGCGCAGTTTACGACTGCTTTTGCTTGGTGACCCAGCATTTCTTCCCACGCGCTAAAATCGTATCACAGCGCACCGCGGCAGTCCATTCGGGGTCCATACTCATCGTCACATTGTCCCTAGCCTTTTCCTTGCCTTAGGCTGGCGATTCCCGGGCGTTGTTCGTCCTGCCACAACTGCTTATCCAGGTTGGCCCTCCGAGCACGATCCGCGTTCCGCGGCGCGAGAGGCATTGGGCGGCAGCTTGCTTGGCTGGGCTTACCTCAGGCCACGCGTGAAATGGATGCTCGAACGATAACTGCTCTGCATTTGCTCAGGCATCGGATTTCCGAAATGACTAATACTGGCGGCCTTCCGGCAGAGCGGACGAGCTTTGTAGTGCTGCAGACGGCCAGTCTGTTCGTTCACGATATCGCGGCCGACCCCTTGGGTTGGGCCGGATGGGAACGGCTCGGCGCGAGAAGGAAAGCCGGAATTCGCCCTCCTCCGCGGTGGCCTTCCTTGCGCGGAGCGGCCTGCTGAATGTCCCGTCCCCGTTGTTGTGAAACTGCACGTCACTCCCGCCCGGGAGGCTGCGGGGCCCACAGAGAAGCGGCATCTCTTTCCAGAAGCAGAACTCCCGTTCGCCTGGCTTGCTAGCTGGGTTGAATTGCCAGCCTCGTTGTTTGCCCTCAGCCGAATGCGTCGGCTCGTTTGAACGGCGGTTGTCGAGCGCTTCCTGGTGCAATTCGCAGCACTCACGCAGACGGCCCCTTATAGCGGATTGTCACGGAGAGAGATTGACGTGAGGCGGAGGCAGTACATGCAATGCCAAGAAATACTCTAAACAGGGAATCAGAGGGGAGGACAGGCTCGTGGAGGCGTTTCGAGCGGGGGGCTTCTCCCTGACATATGCGAATGAAGAAAGGCTTGTGTGGTACATCTTGTCCATCATCTAATGTGAACTTTGCGCCTGAAGAAATATTCGCATTAGGCTTGACATTGGGGTCTGAGTAGGGTAGGGTGCCCAAGCGAAGGGCTTGGGGCTTGATGGTATGGCTCCTGTTGTGTCCAATGTGGGATGCAATTTCTCTCGCGCCTCTGGTCGCTGAATAATCCCAGAAAGGCAGGAGAAATCCTCCCCTGCGCGGGTTGGGTCGAAAAAAGGAGGGGTATATGGCAGTGCTTAAAATACTAGGAAGGGGGCTCCTATTCTTGCTGGCGTTCTGCG
>CAYGYP010000040.1:0-2893 GCA_964354115.1 uncultured Candidatus Bathyarchaeia archaeon
CAACATATCCGCCCATCGCGGAAGGCCCGCACAAGACCCCTAAGCCAGGCCGCGTACAGCATAGTACAACTATTGCGGAAAAAGTGTCGTGAACTATACTACGGCCTAGGCCAACATAGAGCCCCCCTGCTTGCCATAGGCAAGAGTTCGTTGCACATCGGAGAAAAACAATTATCAGCCCAGAACGTATTCTGATTACCGCAAGACCTGGAGGGGAAGCCTGGGCACTTGGGACTAACCGATCCGTTAACCGCCATCATCATCACCTTCTGTTTCCTCGCACTGCTAATATACAAACGAGTAAACCTAGGAATAACACTAAACGCCGCAGCCCTAATCATGGCTTCACTCGCGCTTGACCTGCCAACAACATGGAACGTGGCCGTTCAAACCACCATAGACCCACTGACCACATCGCTCGTAGTCGCCACATTCGGGATTATGCTGCTAAGCCAACTATACAAGGAAACCAAAGTAATAGACACCCTGAGCGAAAGCCTGAGCCGAATAATCAACAACTCGAAACTCATAGTCAGCCTGCTCCCCGCCGTCATGGGGCTCCTGCCAGTAGGCGGCGGAGCACTCATGTCAGCCCCACTCGTCGAAGCAGAAACCGAAAAACTCGGTCTAGGACCGGACAAAAAGACCTACGTTAACCTCTGGTTTAGGCACACCGTTTTCCCAGTTTACCCCGTCAGCCAAATCCTCATACTTGCCGCAACGCTCACCGGACTAACAGTCACCGCGCTGATAATCCGCCAAATCCCCGTAGTCATCGTGATGATCATCACAGGCTACCTCATAGGACTATGGAAGACACCCAAAACAAACAAAAAACCCAAGACAACCATAGACCGAAACCGAGAACTGAAACGCTTCCTGACGACATTCCTGCCCATCCTAGCAACAATAATCGTAGCAATCGCCTTCGGCATAGACGTCTCAATAGCCATCTTCATAGGAATAGCCATACTCCTAATCATCGCAAAACCAACCCTAAAAACTTGCATCGCACCCCTCAAAAACTGGGGAATATGGGGAATCACACTCGCAGCATATGGAGCATTCCTACTGAGAAACGTAGCTGACGCGGTGGGAATATCCCGAACCTTCAGCACATTCGTGAACAACGGAAACGTCAACGTGCTCCTATTGTTAATCCTCATCCCAGCCTTCCTAAGCGGCATAAGCGGCTCCGCTCAAGGAGGCATAACAATAAGCGTATCAATCCTAGCCGGCGTCGTGACCTTCAACGCGGCGAGTGCATCGCTGCTGTTCATGAGCAGCTATCTTGGCTACGTAGTTGCGCCAACCCATCTTTGCCTAGTTCTCACCGCCGAATACTTCAAATGCTCACTCGGCAAGCTCTACAAATACCTAATACCGTCCGTTATCGCTTCGTTTGCCACAGCAACACTGGTATATCTCCTATTCTAGAAGCTCAAAAACCCAACGAGGAGGGTCAAGTCCAAAACCTGACGTGTGCCTGTGCATGAAAAGCTATTGCCTGGTTGCAATGGCCTTGTTTATCAATGCAAAAAACGCCTAAAACCGAATTGAAAGCTCGCCTTAGCCTTTGAATCCGTTTCGGCTGGGAAAGGTTTAAATAAAGTGTCCTTGTTCAAGCATCCTACTTTTCGAGGGGACACTAACAGGTTGCAAAGATTAGGCTTAGCCATGCATTTAAGTCCAAGCCGAAACATCATAGTGAAAATCGAAAACACGCCGAAAATCGGCGAAACGGTCGTCGACGAAAACCTAAAACCCGTCGGAACAGTTTTCGACATATTCGGGCCAGTATCCTCACCCTACGCAGCTGTAAGACCTACAGCCCGCGATCCTGAAAAATGGGCGAACAAGAAACTGTACGTGCTCCCTCAAAGAGGAGGAAGGAGAAGGTAAAAAATGAGTGGTGAAGAAAGGCGTGAAGAAACAGATCATGTAGCAACACAGCCTTCACAATCTGTTAAGGTTCAAACCTGCCCGGAATGTCACAGTACGAGGATTATGCGTGATTACGAGTCTGCTGAAATAGTCTGCATGGACTGCGGCATTGTCGCTGCGCAGAAAATAGCTGACAGAGGACCAGAATGGAGGGCCTTCGACGATGAGCAAAGGGCAAAACGCACGAGGGTTGGGGCTCCACTAACCTATACAATTCATGATAAAGGCTTATCAACGATGATCGATTGGCACGACCGAGACATATATGGAAAGAGTCTATCTCCAGGACAGAAAGCTCAGGTCTACAGGCTTAGAAAATGGCAGCGGCGCATAAGAGTCTCTGATGCAACTGAGCGCAACTTGGCTTTTGCTCTGTCTGAAATCACAAAAATCGCGAACAACCTGAATCTTCCGAAAAGCATTCTGGAGACAGCCTCGGTCATTTACCGAAAAGCCGTAAAAGAGAGACTAATACGCGGAAGATCAATCCAAGGAGTAACGGCAGCAGCAATATACCTGGCCTGCCGCCAATGCGGACTAGCCAGGACATTAGAAGAAATAGCTCAGTCATCCACCGTTAACAAAAAGGAAGTCGGCCGCAGCTACCGTTTCCTAATCAAAGAGCTCGACTACTCCATACCACCTATTAAGCCAAGCCAATACATAACGAAATTCTCAAATCAGCTGACGATGCAGGGGAAAGTCGAAGAGATCGCTCATAAAATCTTGAAAGCAGCGAAAGAACTCAAACTCACCTCAGGACGTGGCCCCACAGGCATCGCAGCCGCAGCAAGCTACATAGCTTCAGTATTGACTGGTGAACGAAAAACACAACGCGAGATCGCTGAAATCGCACAGGTGACCGAAGTCACGATTCGAAACCGTTACAAAGAGCTCGTTGAAAGATTAATGTTTCACATGTCACTCTGACATCTACCTTTTTTCTCAT
>CAYGYP010000040.1:2993-4126 GCA_964354115.1 uncultured Candidatus Bathyarchaeia archaeon
GGCAAAACACATTTTAGACTCAAAAAGTGTAACTAGAATCAAGAAGGGCTTGCGACTTGGTTAGTTGTCCGAAATGCGGGACAGATGTGCCTGCCCCCGTTAAGACTTGGCCTATTCCTCCTCATAAACCCATGAAATCAGGTGAAGGACCTAAGCTTGTCGGAATATTTGAATGTCCAAGCTGTAAAGCTAGGTTCAGAGCCGCAGTGCACATTGGGGCAGGACTTGATGATACAGCAAACATTAAGAACATGGTTGAAAGAATTAAGGGCATAAAGGGAGAACTTATGCAGACACTGAAGGTCTTGCACGAGAGAATAAAAACTTTGGAAACCGAACGTGCAAATCTAATGATTGAGATTGACAAACTACGGAAAATTGCCGAGTCAAGAGCCGATGCTCTTGAAAGCGAAGTAAGCATGCTACGAGATGAAGTCAAGTCCCTGAGGGAACTCTTGGGCTACACAAAAGAACCGGAAGATTAGGAAAAAGCGCAGTTTGCACATTATTAAATGCAAAATTCCCTAGATTGTTTCTTTCAGATGCTCCTTATAATATTCCTGCGCCTTAGCAATGGCTTTTTCCGCGTCCTTCAAGATCGGGTATTTCATGCCAGAAATCTTCTCTGATTGGCCGAAAAACTCCATGACCTTTTGCGCGTCCCCCTCGTAGATCGCCAGACCGCCAGCAATATCATACCAAATCCTGGCTCGGCCCAGATTCTTCTCCTTCTCGAATTTCTTAGCATTCTCGACGGCCTCCTTCATTGGAGTGCTTATCTTCCTAGGATCAAGAAACATCGTGTGCTGCAAGGCTTCATATGCTTCTTTGTCGTTGCCACAAAGCTGTTCAAGTTCGCTCATGATCCCAGAGGTTTCAGAGAGTATCTTCACTTCTTTCTTTCCAAGTCTTCTCAGCCAGCTCAACATCATGCCTCCTCTCTCGACATCGCTTGATTCGATTTGAGATCAACTATATAAACAACAATAGTTAATTTTAAAGGTTTGTCTTTGCTTAGTGTGCTTTATGCCATACAAGTTCACATTCGACCTTTCAAGGATTCCCCGTTTCTTCTTCGCAGAGATCACTAAGGCAAGCTACCAGAAAGGCGTGCACAAGAGAATTGGGAAGAC
>CAYGYP010000040.1:4226-10145 GCA_964354115.1 uncultured Candidatus Bathyarchaeia archaeon
CAGAGATCACTAAGGCAAGCTACCAGAAAGGCGTGCACAAGAGAATTGGGAAGACCACTCAAGAAATAATAAAGAAGTTCAAGATTCAAGAGGCAACGGGCCTAAACCTATCTGATGCTGTAGTTCTTCTCCAAGATCTCATAGACATTCAAGCTAGAAACCTTGTCGAAAGAGAAAACTTCGTGAAAACCAGAAAGAGGGCACTCTTCCTGCCGCACTGTTCGAGAAAATTCATGGATAACCGCTGTGACGCAACATTCGATCCCAGCATTCCATCCTACGTTTGTGCTCATTGTTCCCCAGAGTGCTTGGTCAACCGGGCAGTTTCCATCGCAGAGAAAAAGGGCTACGACATCTATATTCTTCCTGGTGGCTCATGCATTCCAAAGATCTTGAGAACCAAAGGCTATGAGGGTGCAATTGGAGTTGCCTGCGGTGAAGAGACAAAACTATCTGGAGAGATGCTTGAGAAGATGGAGGTGGCCGGTCAAGCTATTCCACTGATAAAGAATGGATGTGCAAACACGATTTTCAGCATCGAAACCCTGATCAAAACCCTTTGACAGGATTGAAAAGATGAATCACTTTACGATTTCTCTTTTCTTCCACCGCAAGTTTTTACTTCGACATTTTCTGCATTTCACTGCAGACGAGGCGTTCCTCGCCCCACATTCTCGGCAGATCTTCAGGTAAAGCCTATGCTTCTGAGCTAAAGCCTTTTTGAACGGATCCATTATGGGCATCTGCTCTACCTCTATCCTCTGTAGCTACAACTCAGATGGCTGAGCATCAAATATACTTTTTGCCTTTATCGAGGGAGTCCTAATTCTTCTTGCTTAGGCTGTTGAAAGCTTTCGTCGTCAGCTCTGCCACGTCGCTTGGTTTTTCAGCCACTTGCACTCCAGCCTTTTTGAAAGCCTCGATTTTGCTCTCAGCAGTTCCTGCTTTGCCCATTATTATCGCGCCAGCATGTCCCATGCGTTTTCCAGGCGGCGCAGATCGTCCAGCAACGTAGGCTACAACTGGTTTTGGATACTCTTCTTCTTCGATGTATCCTGCTGTCAATTCTTCAAGGTTTCCGCCTATTTCTCCTATCAAGACAACAGCTTTCGTGTGCGCGTCATTCCTGAACATTTTAAGCACGTCTATGAAGTTCAAGCCAGTGATAGGGTCTCCACCTAGACCAAGACAGGTAGATTGCCCGAGTCCTTTTCCCGTCAATGATGCCGCGATTTCATACGTGAGTGTCCCACTTCTCGAGATCATGCCTATGCTGCCGGGCTTGAAAATGTGCGCTGGCATTATTCCAAGCTTGCATTCTCCAGGTGTTATTATTCCAGGCGTGTTCGGCCCAATCACCACAGCTTTGTTTTCTCCTGCAAAAGCCATCAAACTGATCGAGTCTCTGATTGGGATGTGCTCAGTTATTATCACGATCGTTTTTATCCCATTATCTATAGCTTCCATAGCAGCGTCCACTGCAAATGGAGCTGGCACAAATATTATCGAAGCATCTGCGGGATCTTCCTTCTGGGCTTCCTCAACAGTGTCATAGATTGGGACGTTTTCAAATCTCGTTCCACCTTTACCTGGTGATGTGCCTGCAACAATCTTCGTGCCATACTCTAGCATCAGTTTAGTGTGAAAACTACCCTGAGTTCCGGTTATTCCCTGAACGATTGCCCTCGTATTCTTGTCAATAATGATCCCCATGTTCAGCTCCCTCCTCTAGACATTTCCACGACCCGCTGAGCTGTCTCTTCCATGCTGTCAAACGCATGAATTCCGGCTGCGTCCAGTATTTTCTTTCCTTCCTCCTCATTCGTGCCAACGAGCCTAATAGCCATGGGTTTTGTTATGCCGAGCTTCTGTCTTGCATCCAAGATTCCTCGTGCCACGTCGTCGCAACGGGTGATTCCGCCCAGTATGTTTATGAAAAGAGCTTTTACGTTCGTGTCCGAAAGCACAATCTTGAGGGCCAACGCCGTTTTTTCCGAAGGTGCTCCACCGCCCACATCAAGGAAGTTTGCGGGTTTTCCACCGTAATACTGAATCGTATCCAATGTTGCCATTACTAGTCCTGCTCCGTTGCCTATGACACCTATATTGCCGTCCAACTTAACGTAGGCCAAGTCATTTTTCATGGCTTCCAGCTCTTGCAGGGTGAGCTCACTTTCGCCTTCCAGAAGCCTTTTCTTGTATTCCGGATGTCTGAATAGCGCGTTGTCATCGATTATTATGCGCGCGTCTGCTGCTATGAACTTTCCATCAGTGGTCTCCACTATAGGATTCATCTCGATTAATTCTGCATCACAATCTTTGCCTGCGGTGTACAACCTTTCAAATGCTCGTCCCAGCTCTGAAATCTGGGCACCACTATAACCGATTTTTCTTGCAATCTGCTTTGTTTGATACGGAAGAAACCCTTGCTGCGGGTTTATCAAGGTCTTCATGACTTTTTCCGGAGTCTTTGCCGCTATTTCTTCTATTTCCATTCCGCCTACTGCCGAAGCGACCGCCACGTAGCATTGTTTAAACCTATCAATGGTTATGCCAAAGTAGAGTTCTTTTTTGACCCTTATTTTCTCTTCTATCCATAAGCTTCTGACGGGTATCCCCTTTATCTGCGCGTTCAGGAGTCTTTCCGCGGCTCCTTTGACTTCATCAATAGAATCCGCGAAGAGAATTCCTCCCGCTTTTCCTCTTCCAGCAACAAGCACTTGCGCTTTGACGGCGAATGGCGGTTTCAGTCTTGATGCAACCTCAAGGGCTTGGCTTGCGTTTGTTGCCAGTCCGCCTTGGGGTGTTGGAACACCATATTTCGCAAGTATGATCTTTGCTTCATATTCAAACAGTCTCATTGGATTTTACTCCTTACTTTACTGCTTCTATGGTTACGTAGGATCTCGTGTCCTGTATTCCATCAATGGAATATAACTTTTTCAAGATTTCATCGAGTTTCTCCCTTTCAACGATCAGAATAGCGTCGACGTCACCCGCTATTCTGAAGGCCCTTTGAACGGGAAGCTCCTTGATTCTCTCGTAAACGTCAATTCTTTTAATAGGCGATATTTTCATGAGGATGAATGCTGGAGCTGCTGAAACTCCTAGGTTGGTTAAACCTTCCTCGGTCACATCGATGAAGCCTCTGCCCGTGCGTATTAAGTCCATGTTCCTAAGCTTCCGCAAGTGGACGTTTAGTGCTTGTCTGCTCACGCCAAGTTCCTTTGCCAACGCGTCTTGTTTCATATGCAGGCTGTACGTGCTTGTAGGTTTGCCCTTGTCATAGAGCATTTTCAACAATTGTGCTGAACGTCTGGTGAGAGTTTCCAACGTGTTTTCCTCACCTGATGTTTTGTCAAGAATTGTCTCTACAATAATATTGATTATTTAAGCATTTAGCAAATGTGACATGAATCGTTTTGCTAATCGCTCATCCCTGGAATTTCGAATAATGTTGATCTACACCGTAATGTATTTATTTGGCGGAAAAAATTGGTATCGGGCCCATAAAAAATACGAAGAATAGGAGCGAGGCGGTTCAAAATGTCAGAAAATAATGCGGTGTTGATCGGAAATAAGCCAGTAATGAACTATGTACTGGCATGCATAACCCTCTTTCACGGCGGAGCAAAAGAAGTGAATGTTAAGGCACGTGGGAGATCTATAAGCCTAGCTGTTGATGTTGTTGAAGTGGTTAGACGCCGATTCTTGCCAGACGTGAAGATCAAGAAGGTTGGCATTGGAACACAGCAGATGACACCCAGAGAAGAGGGTGGGTCGCCTTCAAACGTGAGCACGATAGAGATAACGCTTGAACATTAGAGTAGAGTCTAAACATGAACTCACAAAGCTCCGCTATCCCTCCTCCATTTGTATTGGAGGGCGGTTCCGCAGGTGAAGACGGTACTTTGCAGTTTCTGTTTGAAGAGTGGCATACTATGCCAAAAGTGTTCAGCTAGACTGAAGTCTGGAGAAATAAGTGAACAAGACCTGAAAATCGCCCGGCTTTTGTTATCTTTAGAGGAAAAATACCCACCGCTTCAGAATGTTTATTTCCACAGGGTTGTTGAGGTAGGGAAGACGTTGGCCATAATTGTGGGGTCCGGCGATGTTCCGAGACTTTTGGGTTATGGCGGCAGAATTATCAAAGCCTTAGGTGAAGAAACTGGCAAGAACATAAGGATTCTGGAAGATGGGGTGGACGATAGGAAGTTTCTGGAGGACCTGTTTGCTCCTCTGAGTATCGTGACGATCAACACTATCTGGTTACCTGATGGCAGTACTGAGACAAGAGCCATCTTGAGAAAGAGGCTTGGAACCCAACCCCCATTCGATGTAAAGGCTCTAAAGGAAATCGCCCAAAAGATTCGCAACTTGAGTCTGCGCGTTGAATTCGCAGACTAGGCAGACGGTGAGCATACTATGAAGGTGGATCTAATTGGCGATTGGCACAGAACTCATTATTCAGCAGATGTTAACCCTGAAATGGACGGCCAAGAGGCTACTCTGTTCGGATGGGTTCAAGAGATTCGGGATCTCGGTGCTTTACGCTTTGTGATACTGCAGGATCGGGAGGGTACCATTCAAATCACAGTTCTGAAGAAAAAGGTAAGCAACGAAGTTCTTTCGAAGTCTGACAGCCTGCAGAAACGGTACAGCATAGGCGTAAAGGGCTTTGTCAAGAAGACTGACATGACGCCAAGAGGAGTCGAAGTGATTCCGAAGGAGATAAGAGTCTTCAATACAGCAACCCCTCAATTGCCAATTGATATCACAGGAAAAACACCAGCCGATCTAGTGGCGAGGCTTGATGCGCGGTCTTTGGATTTGTGCCGTGAGGAGAACATTGCTGTCTTCAAGATTCAGCATATTGCTGTCGAAGCCATTCGAGTCTTCCTTTTCGAGAGAGGCTTTCTTGAGGTTCATACTCCTCGCATCATCGGATCAGCCACTGAGGGTGGAGCAGCCTTGTTCTCTGTTGACTATTTTGAAAGAAAAGCGTTTCTAGCTCAGAGCCCGCAGCTATACAAGGAGCAGCTCGTCATGAGCTTCGAAAAAGTCTTTGAAATCGGACCTTTTTTCAGGGCTGAAGAATCCAACACTCGCCGTCATCTAAGTGAGTTTGTTTCAATAGATATTGAGCAGGCGTTTGCCACAGCCGAGGACGTTATGCAGTTACTTGAGCAGGTCATTCAACATGTTTGCGTAAAAGTCAACGAAAAGTGTGTACATGAGTTAGCGACGTTGAAGCACAAAGTGAAAGTCCCTGAAACACCGTTTAAACGTTTAACCTATGATGAGGCTCTTCGCAACTTGAAACATGAGAGAATGGAAGTATCATGGGGTGAAGACATACACACTCCAGCCTGTCGGATCCTAGGCAAAACTCAGCCCAACTTCTACTTCATAACTGACTGGCCCACGCGTTCGAAAGCCTTCTACATCAAGCCGCGTGAAGAAAATCCAGATGTTTGTGAAGGCTTCGATTTGATGTGGCGTTGGTTGGAACTTGTGTCAGGTGGGGCCAGAATTGCTTCCAAAGAGCTTCTGGTCAAACGGTTAGAGGAAAAAGGATTGAATCCTGCATCTTTCCAGGATCATTTGAAGGCTTTTGATTATGGAATGCCTCCTCACGCTGGTTGGGCAATAGGTTTAGAAAGACTGACAATGCTGCTCACGGGGAAAAAGAACATAAGAGATGTGACACTCTATCCCAGAGATAGACTCAGACTCACACCATAGGCCTGCTTCTTTCATTCTTCCTGATCTGATACAGTTTGTCCTGTTGAGCTTTTGACACTGGAAAGAAAAATGTGAGGAGAGCGATTGTCTCACTGTGAGCTTGGCATGTCTCACTTTTCATCGTGGAGGAGGTGGAGGCGGAGGTTGGGCGGAAAACACTTGCTTAACCGAAAC
>CAYGYP010000041.1:0-10073 GCA_964354115.1 uncultured Candidatus Bathyarchaeia archaeon
GCATCAGGATGGGGAAAATGAGCACAGCTATTTTTTTCCGGCCCTATGTCCTTCCCTCGTAGGACTATAGTCAGTGACTGGAAATGAAAATAATTATCGGACAGCCTGCAAGCCGCGGGGTATCCTGCAAAGGAGTTCCATGAACGAATCGAACTTCAATAAGAGGCGCAAAAGAAAGGAGGAAAGATGATGCAAAAAGGAAGAGTAAGGTTGATCCTTACATGTTTGGTGTTGGCGGTTGTTTTCCTTGCCGCGCCGGTTGCTGCCCAGGTGACTCAGACGGGCGCGATCCGCGGCTACGTGATCGACGAGGACGGGCAGCCGCTTCCGGGAGTTACGGTCACAGTCACGGGCCCGGCTCTGATCGGGAAAGTGACGATGATCACGACGGATAAAGGAGCTTTCCGGGCGCTCTTACTCCCGCCCGGCTCGGGGTACGTGGTGGTCTGCGAGCTGGAAGGGATCGCGACGGCTCGCCGGGAAAACCTGATCGTCAACGTCGGGACGAGCGTCGAGGTCACCATCCAGATGGTCCCCGCGGTCATCAAGGAGGAGATCCTGGTAACTGCGGCTTCACCGATGGTCGACACCAGCTCCTCCAAGATCGTCCAGACCATCACTTCCGAGAAGATGATGAACATTCCCATGAACCGCACCGTGACCGGGGCCACCCAACTCGCCCCCGGAGTCGTTGGAGACCGGGTCTACGGCAGTGCTGAGAACGACACCGGCTTTATGGTGGACGGAGTCCTCGCCAACGCCCCCAATTCGGGATACGCCGAAGCCAACATCAGCTGGGAGACCATCGAAGAGGTGGAATTCATCACGGGAGGAACGCCGCCCGAAGCTTATCACGGTCAGGGCGGCTTCAAGAACGTGGTTACAAAGTCGGGCGGTAACAAAATGTCGGGGTCGGTCATCGCCTATTACACCAACGAGAATTTTTCCAAGTCGCTGCTCCCCAAGGAAAAACTGGACATCCTAGGGCTGTCCGTACCCAGATTCCCCATCCGCGATTACGAGGTTTCGGGAACACTGGGCGGAGCCTTTTGGAAGGACAAGCTCTGGTTTTTCGCCAACTTTCGGCACAGCAATTTACTCGAACACGGCATCTTCCGTCCGACGACCATACTGGGGAAGGAATTCGGGCCCTACGATTACGAACAAAGCCACACCTACAGCTATCTTAAGCTCACCTCGCAGCTGGCCCCGAACCTTCGGCTGTCGGGGATGCTGACCCTCTGGTGGCGGCCAAATAAGTACGCTATGCATCGGAATTGGCAGACCACCGCCGAGGCCAACCGGGACAACAACGGTTCCCAGCGGACAGGAACCGCTCGGCCAACGCCATCGGCTGCTACGGAAGCCACTTAGCCGGATTCGTGGACACGCCCCACTTGGACCGACTGGCTGCGGAGGGGGCCCGCCTCCAAAACTGCTTCTGCACAAACTCCATTTGCGCTCCGAGCCGGGCCTCCATCCTGACCGGTCAGTACAGCCACCGAAACGGCGTCACCACTCTCCACGAGTCCCTGAGCCCGGACTATCCCAACGTGGCCAAAGAATTCCGAAGAAACGGCTACAAGACGGCCCTCTTCGGAAAATGGCACCTTAAAGATGATCCGGCCGGATTCGACGACTGGCGGATCCTCTTTAACCAGGGACGTTACCATGATCCCGAGCTCAAAGGACCCGGTACGGACTACCGGGTGCACCGGGGATATTCGGAGGACGTGATCACCGGTCTCTGCATCGACTGGTTGGAAAGCCGCGACACCGGCTTGCCCTTCATGCTGATGTGCCAGTTCAAGGCGCCGCACGACCGATGGCACCACACCGACCGATTCGACGCGCTGTATCGGGGAAAACGCGTCCCCGAACCGTCCAACCTCTATGACGACTACCGTAACCGCTTCAGCGGGGCGGGCCGAGTCTGGTCGACCCTGGAGAGGATGGTCCCCGATAAGTACTTTCCCTTTCTTCAGCCGGAGGACCTGGCTGGGCTCGACCGAGACCAGATCCGGCATGTCGTCTACCAGAGCTTTTTACCCCAGTACCTGCGCTGCGCGCAGGCTGTTGACGACAACGTCGGCAGGCTTCTCGACTACCTGGACAGGTCCGGCCTGACCGAGGACACGATCGTCGTCTACACCAGCGATCAGGGGGTTTTTCTGGGAGAACACGGATACTTCGACAAGAGGTTGATGTACGAGGAGAGTCTCCGGATGCCTTTCATTGTCCGTTGGCCGCGCGAGATTCCTCCGGGCACGGTACCCGAAGCTCTGGTGGAGAACGTCGATATTGCTCCTTTTCTCCTTGATTGCGCCGGAATCGAAACACCTGCCTACATGCAGGGCAGGAGCTTCCGTCCCATCTTGCGCGGACAGACGCCCTCGGACTGGAGACGGGAGACCTACCACCGCTACTGGATGCACATGTCCCACTTCGCGATCCCGGCCCACTACGGCATCCGCACACAAACCCACAAGTTGATCTACTACTATGGGGAGCCTCTCGGTCAGGAGGATACCGAATTCGTCAGAAGGTGGATCGAAGGGTCACCTCGGATCGAACCGACCGAGCCGGAAGGGGAGCTCTTCGACCTGAAAAGAGATCCTCAGGAGATGCACAACCGGGTCTCGGATCCCGAATACGCCGCCGTCTTTGCCGACCTGAAGCGGAGACTTCTTGAAAAAAAGAAGGCCGTCGGGGACACGGACGAACGCTTTCCCGAACTCATGGCCCAAAGGGAGAAATACTGGTAAATGTTCCATGGGATCTTCTGTTCTTTCCCAAATCAATCGGGAAGGCCGGTGAATCCGGCAAAGGAGGGATTGATGAATCCAAATCTTAAAACTGATCAAAACATGTTGCGCGGCCTGGCCGCCGCAATCTGCGTGCTTTTTATGGCCGCGGTCGCGATACCGGCCGCCGCGGTTCCCGACGATCTTCTGGCCTGGTGGGGATTCGAGGCCGGGGAGAAAGGGCTGATCCGCGACGCCGCGGCGGGACGGGACGACGCCTTGTCCGGAAACTCAACCTTCGTCGCCGGAGTTCGGGGCAAAGCCCTGCGCTTTGACGGTTTTACGACCGCAGTTACGCGGCTGGCGGCGGCTTCGCCGGCCCTAGGCGAGGCCTTCACCATCGAGGCCTGGGTGGCCGTCGCCGCCTATCCCTGGAACTGGTGTCCTATCGCGGCCCAAGAGCGGGAGGACAAGGCGGGATTCTTCTTCGGCCTCGGTCCGGCCGGGGAGGTCGGCCTGAAACTGATGACGGACGGCGGATGGACGGAGTGCATATCGACCGACACCGTCCCTCTGCGGACATGGACCCATGTCGCCGCATCTTTTCGGGAAAGCGGAGACATTCGGCTTTATATCGACGGCCGGGAGGAGGGCCGGACGTCCGTCCGGGGCGCTTTGATTCCGGCCGCCGATGCCGATCTTCTCATCGGCCGGAACCGCGACAAAGTGATGCCTTCTCATCCGGTCCGGGTTTTCGGGACCCTTCCCGCCTGGTTTTCCTTCGACGGGATCATGGACGAGATCATGATCCACGGGTGGGAGCTGGAGGCGGTTGAAATCGCCCGAAGCGTCGCCGCTTTCCGGACGGATGCGGAACCTGAAATCCCGGCCCGCGTCATGCCCTCCGGCCCTCCGGGCCCGGGCCGTTTCGGCGCCTTTTATACAAAGCTCGAATATTACAAGGAGTGGGACGCCCTGTGGCGCGTCTCCGACCATCCCGACATCGTCGTCCAGTTCGACGGATCGCCCATCCGGGTCGTCTTCTGGCGCGGGACGCGCTATTCGCCCGCCTGGGTCATGGAAAACGGCCAGTGGATGGCCGACCAGAGCGCCGAGAATTTCGACCGGATCGAGGGCTGCTACGAACACATGCTCGACCCCCAGTGCCGCTATTCCCATGTCCGCATCATCGAGAACACCGCAGCCCGGGTCGTCGTCCACTGGCGCTATATCCCGGTCAGCGTTCTGGGCAACTTCTCGGTGTTCGACGAGCGTACGGGGTGGGCGGACACCATCGATGAATATTACTATTTCTATCCGGACGGTCTGGGTGTCCGCAAGGTCGTCCAACACACGACGGATAAGGCACTGACGCCGTCGGAAGTCATCATCCTCTGCCAGCCCGGGACGCGCCCGGAGGACAACATCCACCTGGACGCCCTGACCCTGGCCAATCTCCGGGGGGAAAGCCACACGTATTCCTGGGCCGGCGAGACGCCGGATTTCGGCAAGGAGATGAAACCCGAAAACCCGGTCATCCAGGTCGTCAACTTGAAATCGCAATCCAAGCCTTTCATGATCTACGAGCCGGGTTGCCGCATGCGCATCTTCGCCCATGAAATGAGAAAGGACGTTTCGCGCTTCCCCTGGTGGAACCATTGGCCCGAGGCCCAAATCCCCTCGGACGGCCGGTATTGCCAGGCTCCCGACAGACCGTCGCACTTTTCCCTGGCCTGGGGCGGGCCGCCCCAGCACAAGGGACCCGGCCTGACGTGGTGGTCCAACTGGCTCTACGGGACCACGGACCGCCCGGCCGGAGAATTAGCCGTTCTGGCCAAGTCGTGGGCCCAGGCGCCCGAGTTGAAGGTTGAGGCGGGCGGGTTTATCTCTCGAGGCTACGATCGCTCCCAGAGGGCTTATCTCCTCGAAGGCGGCGGCCCGGGAGCCGGTCCGGCATTCAAGGGAGAGCTTGCCGCTTCCGGGGATTCGCCGCTGGTCAACGCCTGTCTGGTTTTCAAGGACTGGCGAGAGGATACGATCGCTGTCAGGATCGATGGCCGACCGGCCGTCGAGGGACGGGATTTTCGCTTCGGGATTGTCCGCGGTCTGACCGCCGATATGGGGATTCTCTGGATTTCCCGCGAATCCATGAGTCCCGTTCGAATCGAAGTCGAGCCCGCCGGATCTCCCCGCTGAGGCATTCCGTGATTCAAAGGAGGTCGTGATGTTGGAAGCCGTTCCCGAAAAACCCGAATCCGTCGTTTTCCGTGAAGTTCCGAAGCCCGTCCCCGATCCCGGCCAGGTCCTGATTCGTGTCCGCAGGATCGGGATCTGCGGCTCCGATATCAACGCCTACTACGGCAAGCATCCTTATATCTTGTGTCCCGTTGTCCAGGGGCACGAGTTTACCGGCGAAATCGCCGAACTCGGCGAAGGTGTTAAAGATGTGACCGTCGGCGACAAGGTCACGGTCATGCCCCAGTTGACCTGCGGAACCTGCTATCCCTGTCGTCACGGAAATTACCACATCTGCAACGCGCTGAAGGTCATCGGCTGCCAGTCCGAGGGCGCGGCCCGGGAATTCATCGCCGTGGATGCCGGATTGATCGTCAAGCTTCCCGAAGGGATGAGCTTCGAAGAGAGCGCCATGGTCGAGCCCGTCGCGGTCGGCACTCACGCCGCGAACCGGCTTCCCGAAATCATGGACAAAAAAATCCTTGTGCTCGGCGCCGGCCCCATCGGCAACCTGACGGCCCGGGCCTGCAAGGGTTTCGGTGCCTCGGCCGTCCTGATCACGGAATCTCAGCGACAATCGCTTGTCCATCGCCCGGGATTGCGGCATCGACTTTACGGCGAATTCCGGCAGGGAGGATCTTGCCGAGGCTCTCGAAACCGCGTTCGGTCCGGACCGGGCCGACGCCGTGTTCGAATGCGTCGGCTCCGAGACGACGATCGGCCAGGCCGTGTCGCTGGCCCGAAAAGGGACGGACATTGTCGTCGTTGGCGTTTTCTCGAGCCGGCCCGCGGTCGACATCGGTCTTGTCCAGGACAAAGAGCTTCGCCTCATCGGCTCCCTGACGTATCGGGGAGAGGATTATGCGGCCGCGGTCGGGATGATTCAGGAGGGCCGGGTCCGTCTCCAACCCCTGATGTCCCGGCATTTTCCCTTCAAAGAATACCCGGCGGCATACAAGTTCATTGAAACTGAAGGGGAAAAAGCCATGAAAGTCTTTATTGACCTATAGTGGAGTGAACCATGAAGAGACGGCATTTCATTAAATCCATGGGAATCGGCGCCGCGGCCTATGCGGCCGCGGGATGCCTTCCTTTTCGAGGGAGGACAACAAATACTCCCCATATTGTGTTCGTCCTGGCCGACGACATGGGTTACGGCGATCCGGGCTGCTACAACCCGGATTCCCGGATTCCCACACCTCATATGGATCGGCTGGCCCGAGAGGGTGTCCGCTTCACTGATAGTCACTCGCCGTCAGCAGTCTGCACGCCCACCCGTTACAGTCTCCTCACCGGAAGATATGCATGGAGAACATGGCTTAAGAGCGGGGTCTTCGGCGGATACACGCCCCCCCTCATCGATACGGGCCGGGAAACGCTGGCCACCATGCTCAAGCGCCGGGGATATGTGTCTGGATTTTTCGGCAAATGGCACCTTGGACTGGGTTGGACCCGGATGAACGGCTTCACGCCAACGTGGGAAGATGCCGAGAAAATGTACGGGGGTTCGGGGCAAGATGCACCTCCGGAGACGGGATTGAACGCCGACTTCTCCAAACCCGTCCGGGGAGGCCCGACGGATCATGGTTTTGATGAGGCGTGGTTCACAGCGGCCTGTCCGACGATGAACGGGCCGTTCACCTATATTTCCGGCGACCGCGTGACGAAAATCCCGAACCGCCGAGTGTCGGAATTCTACGATATGACCGGCGGCGAGGAAGGCAGCCCGAGACCCGGATGGATCGCTGAGGGATATGTCCTGGAAGATGTCGATTCGGTTTTTACCCGGGAGGCCGTCGCTTTCATGGAGCGCAGCTTGGCCGAGACGCCGGATAAGCCCCTCTTTGTCAAGCTGGCCCTGTCGGCCCCGCATACGCCCTGGCTTGCGCCGGATTTCGTCAAAGGCAAGAGCGGAGACGGACCGCGCGGGGATCTTGTCGTGCTGGCCGACTGGTGCCTGGGCGAAGTCATGAAAACCCTGGATCGCCTGGGCATCGCTGGCGACACGCTTGTCATCATGGCCAGCGACAACGGTCCGCATCCGGGGATCGAAGGACACCAGTCGGCCGGCCCCCTTCGCGGCTATAAGTCCCATATCTGGGAAGGAGGCCACCGCATCCCCTTCATCGCCCGCTGGCCGGGCCGCATTAAGGCCGGTTCGGTGTCGGATGAGCCGATTTGCCTGACCGATCTCATGGCGACCCTATCTGCGATCACGGGAGCAGTAGTGACACCGGAAGCCGGAACGGATAGTTATGACATTTCTCCTGCTCTATTTGGAGAAAGCCTGAAGCGACCGATTCGGGAAGCTCTTGTCCATCAATCCGCAAACGGAACATTCGCGATCCGCCAGGGAGAGTGGAAACTCATCCTGGACAACAAGACATCAGGAGGCTGGATGCCACCCTCAGGTAAGCCACCAGAACCAGGAACACCGGGTCAATTATACAACTTGGCCCGAGATCCATACGAGCAGGACGATCTCTGGGACAGGCATCCTGAAATCGTGGAGCGGCTGTCAGCCCTTCTGGAGCGATACAAGAAGGAAGGACGGAGTGCTCCTTTAAGGGACTAATTAGCTTTAGAGGTTTTATTGAGAAAGAAGTCCAAAAGAGAGTTTATTAAAATTTAAAATACTACAGGAGGTACAAAATGTCTTATTATTATGAGTATGAATTGGGAAAAGCAGCTAAAATTCTTTGTGAAGATCTCTTCAAATTGAAACTAGGAGAAACATTTGTCATTACTGCTGACACGGAATCCGATGATAGGGTTGTCGATGCCACGGCCAGAGCCGCTTTTGCATGTGATGCTAAACCTATGGTTATTTATACAGCTTCACCATTGGGCGTGGGAAAAGCAGCAGATCCTATGCTTCCCGTGAAAGCTCTTACAGCTGCCCTCGTAGAGACGGATGCTTGGATTGAATACAACAATCAATGGCTTTTGTATTCGACTCCTTATGATGTAGCCACAGCTAAAAATCCTAAGCTCCGATATCTAAACGCTTGCGGTATGAACGCGGATATGATGGTTAGATTGATTGGTAGAGTAGATTTTCCCACCTTGGAGAAATTTATGACTCATCTGGTAAAACTCACTAAAAACGCTAAGCATATACGAGTTACTACCCCGGCAGGGACCGATGTCGAATTTGATAATAATCCAGAGTATCCAGTGAATTTAGAATGTGGTCGATACGATGTTCCTGATTCCCATATGCAACCTGGGCAAATTGCTTGGGCTCCAGACTTAGAAACAATCAATGGAGCTATTGTATTCGATGGATCAATAGTTCCTCCCATTGTTGGTGTATTACGAGAACCAGTGGTGCTTCACATAAAAAATGGTACGATTGTTAAAATTGAAGGTGGTAAAGAAGCTACGGAATATGAAAATTGGCTAAAAAACTTCAACCATTCTCAAATGTTTAAACTTGCCCACATTTCCTATGGAGTCCATCCTAATGCGCGTTTGACCGGTGACATTGTGGAAGATGAACGTATATGGGGAGCAACCGAATGGGGCATTGGTAATGTTGGACCAATATTGATCCCTGGTGGAATTTCTGGTCCCTCTCACTCTGATGGTATTTGCCTGAATAGTTCTATTTGGCTGGATGGTGTTCAAATCTTAGATAAGGGTGTTTTTATCGAGTCAGAGCTGAAAGAACTATCGAAGAAGTTAGGAAAGTGATAGGAGGGTAGTATGAAACGGATTAAATTAATTCTCCCTGTAGCAACCTCAATATGGAATAAACCAGCTCTTACTGAACTATACAAGTACAAAGAAGATTCTACTTTAATCGATGTTGTTAATATTAAGAATGGCTCTGAATCTATCGAAAACGATTTTGATGAAGCCTGGTGTGCTTTGCCCACACTTCAGGAAGTAATAAAGGCAGAACAGGAAAGCTACGATGGAGTGATCATCTATTGTTTTGGCGACCCGGGTCTAAAAGCAGCAAAAGAAGGAGTAAAGATACCAGTCGTTGGGATTGGAGAAGCAAGTGTTTATATGGCAGCTTTAATTGGAAGAAAATTTGGAATTGTTACCGCAGGTCCTCCGGATGCAGGTTCTTACCTCGTCGATAATTTAAAGGTTTATGAATTAGATCATAAGTGTGTCGGTGTTCGTTCTATAGGGATTCCGGTCCTAAGTTTAATTAACTCAGAAGAGAAAGAGCTAAAAGCCTTACTTCAAGTGGGAGCCGAATTGCTTAAGAAGGGTGCGGATGTACTTGTATTGGGTTGTGGGAGCATGCTGGGAGTTAAAGAAAAGGCATCTCAGGAATTAGGTGTTCCTATTGTAGTACCTGCTGCTGCTGCAATAAAATTATGCGAAAGCTTAATCACTATGGGTTTAGCTCAGAGTAAAAAAGCTTACCCAATTCCACCCTCCAAAAAGCGTTTCAATTGAGATTGTAAGGAAAATCTAGAAAAAAGGAGGTTTTTAAAATGATTAACTGGAAAAAGAGTTTTGTGTTAATACTTAGTTTGATTCTTTTATTAACGTTTATAACATTACTAATGTCAACTAGCGCGGCATCTGCTCAACCGAGGGAAAAGATCGTGCGTATTGTACAATCTTGGCCGGTTTATATTGACCCAGCTGTAGGTAGCGATAACGTTGCAGAGATGTGCACTCACAACTTCTATGATACGATGTTAACTCTCGATGATAGCGGTACACCCCAACCACGAGTGGCCGAGAGCTGGGAATTTGATGCCAATACACTTACTTATACTTTTAAAATTAATAATGGAATCAAGTTCCATAACGGAGATGAGTTGAAAGCAAGTGATGTTGTGTTTAGTTTAAAGCGAATGATCGATATCGGAGAGGGGTGGGGTTATTTATTCCGTGGAGCGGTAAAAAACGTCTCCGCACTGGATACGGAAACAGTAACAATCACCCTTGAGCGTCCAATAGGAATTTTCCTGCTCTATCTTGCACACGTAGCCGTGCTCAACGAGAAGCAGGTAATGGAGAATGCCAAGAAAGAAGGCCCGTATGGAGAGTTCGGTAACTACGGGAAGGATTGGTTACTCACGCACGATGCTGGGTCTGGGCCTTATATGGTTGAAGAAGTTA
>CAYGYP010000042.1:0-9958 GCA_964354115.1 uncultured Candidatus Bathyarchaeia archaeon
ATAAAAACTCTTAAAAGCCTTCTGACGATCTCTTGACTCTAAATAAATATCAGCCTGAGCTCTAGCCCTGAAATATTCTTTTATCTCTGCAGGGATTGAGGAAGAAAATTGCCTTTCTACACCTACATTCACGCATGTTGTGAGTCTATCTATAGTTAATTCTTCATATATTCTTTCCAATATTGCCATGTCCTTGATTGCAGAATCAATCCAGTAACGGTCTTCTTCATCATTTCTCTTGGGGTCTTCAGGGCAGTAGAGTTTTACGAGTTCATTCAAAGAAGTTTCCGAAATTGCCCCCTCGAGAATTACAAAGTATTTGTCACTCGCACCTAAATTTCTTGCCTGCATTACCCAGTTCTGATTTTTTAATTTCCAATCTGTTTTAATTCTATCAAATGTGATTCCATCAAAGATCTCCTTTATTGTGTAGCCCGAGTAAGTGGGTATCTCAACGTCTCTGAGACGACGTTTAATTCCTGTAGGAACACTAATCAGCAATTTCATTTCGGTTGTTTTGTTCAGGTAGTTTATTCTAAGGCTTTTCATTTCAGGCTTGTAATTGCGCAGCTTCTCTAAAAATTTGGACAGTTTATCAACAAAATCGAGAGTCTTAGTTGGAGTTTCAATAATGCTCATGTTGGTAAATCCTCCAATTCTAAAACATCTTTTTTCCAAATGATGTTAATAGGTGCTTCAAACTCCTTCAATTTTTTCACATCTCTTTTGTCAATGACTTTAATTTTGGCTTCCAAAGGTGGATAGTCGTTTTCAAAGGAGTCATAATAGCTTATTCTAACCGTTAGTTCATCTATTATTTGCTTAATTGTTGCAACAATTCTGCCTTCTACTAGCTTTATGTCTTCAACAGGATGTCTTTCCCCATAGTAAAGCAAAGCAGAAAGCAACAAAGACCTTAAACTAGAGTAAATTATTCTGTAAACCAATTTTTTCCTTGACTCATCTTTCATTATTTTTTTCAGCTGTTTTTTTTGCTCTTTATCAAGATTAAAAGGCAAATTCTCTCTGAAAGGTTGCTTGAAAATATTGTTTGCTAAGGTCTTAATTAGCTCGTCATCAATTTCTTCGGCATCTATCGTTTCTGGACTTTCTTCATCATACACTTTGAGAATTCTAATAAACATATCCTCAAGAACTTTATAGTATAAAGAGTCGTTTTTCGAGATGTCGTTTCCACTATGCATGACTTCTATGTTCAAATTAGCCATTCCAAAACCTTTGTGCAAGACCTCCAAAGTAATTAGATTCCTTGGATTTGTTCTGTCCGTTACCATAACCTCTTTGGGAAAACTCACCAATTCCAATTTTGGCCTGACTATTCTAGTGTTAAGACTCAACTTATGAATAAGTTCATTCTTTAAGTCTAGAAAGCAAATATCAACCGCATCTCGTTTTTCAACTTCTTCAATGATACTTGGATACTTGAGAATAATTCCGAAATAGTTATTACTTCTGAGGTCATCCGCCTGAATTAAAATGCTATTTGAGGCTTTGTCAAAATCATGTCGACTAAAATTGAGGGTTTCGGTCATTTCGTATCTCTCAGGAATGACCACTATTATCTTGGATAGGTTCTTGTCAGGTTGCCACACACAATGAATAGGAAAAGCTTGATTTGGCAGAACCCAAGGCGCAATGTAAGTATTAATAAATTCCATTTGAATCCAACATATTATTTGCTTATCTTTAGATTAAGCTTTTTGCTAAATTATTACAGAAGCAAGTTTGCATTTATGCTCTAATCAGAGAAGACAAAGATTAAATTTTAATCCCCAAACCCAAACTCTCTCCTACTCTCCTACTAACCCTCTGCCTAAAAACAAAAATAAAAAACAAACACACTCAGCGCGCGCAGAGAGTGTAGTTAGCCTATGCTTTTTTTTCGCTTAAGAGCGTCTAGTCTAGCGGGTCGAACAAAAACTTCATCAAGAAACTCATTTGTGAATTTCACAATTTCCATAGCGTCATCAAGAGTAACATCTTTTAAAGGGTCATCTTGCGGATGGGCACCCCAATTTCCGATTTTTCTAATAGCATGTGCAACATCTTTCATTGAAGGATTTATGATTCTTTTTGACTCAAGCTCCTCTATTTGGTCAAACAAGTCTGTTTTTGCATTAGCACCTTTTTTGACACAAGCATTTTGAAGAACTCTTCGACACATTGCCACCGTTGCTTTCTTCGCTTCAACGCTGATACACCTGTTTGCCTCGCTGAAATCATCACCGATTTCTGGCGGAATTGCTGGGTCAATAATCACAACTTTGCGTGGATAGTAATCCATAATACGCTCAGTTTCTAAACGAACAGTAAAGTTTTCATCTTTTAAGTCACAACCAGCAAGCTTGAAATAAACACCTTGCTGACACCCTCTGCAATAAAGAACACAAGAATCCCCTACTGCAACACCAGAGAAAGAGCATTTGGTATCACAATGGGGACACAAAAAAGAAGAAATGTATGCTTGAACCATTTTTATTCAACTTTTGCAATTCTACAATGCAGTATATTGTGCTTCAGACTTATAAAATAGGTATTCGCGGGTTCCATGCTTGTGAAATTTTGGGCGCGCCCACCTTAAGAACTGTTTAAGTTTTCAAATTGCCTTTTGTCCTCCTCTTTCTGCCGTTGATGAAGCAACCGGTCTATCTCCTGCAACAGTAGCCTCAACTCTTCAGGGCGCATCTCAAACAGCTTATTGTAAAGCGTCTCCAATGATTTGACTTTTTGCTCAAGTGCCTTGACTTCTGCCTCCAACACCGTTGCGACAACACCCTTAGCCTTTGCCGTTTCATCTAGCTCTTCTCGTGAGGATTTCTCAATTTTCAAGAATTCCTCGGCCGTCATGTATAGTTTACGCAAGTCCTCAGTTGGCATGGTGAGGTAAGCTTTAGCGACTCCACCGATAGCATGACCCATCCAGAACTCCCGCAAAGTTTCATCAATCTTACCTATAAGCCGTGAATTGAAAGCAGCTCTTAGGCTGTGCGGTCTTGCAGGGTTGTATCCGCCATTCATTTTGACAAAAGGCAAGTCCTTAGCTATCTCACTGAAACTTTGCTGTATGGCGCTTGGTGTTATCCTTTCTTCACCGCCTCGTATTCTTTCCTTAGTGAAAAGTGGGCTGTCCGCCTTCAGGTCTTTTCGTGTAGCTAAATACAGCTTCAAATATTTTACAGCGTCGCGTCCAAAGAACGTTTTGAACTCAACGCTCGTCTTTTGCCTAACAAGCTTAAGACATAGCGGTAAGACACCTGCTTCAAGCTCATCTTGAACGTCGCCATAATTCAGGTCGCAAATTTCATTCACTGCTAAGCCTGACTGAAACATACACAAAATTATTGCCTTGTCACGATAATTTGACGCTGCATCTACGAACTGCTTAATCTGCTCAATATGCCACTCGTGTTTGCCGTTTTCTTTCTTTTCAACTGGAGCGGGCACATTAATGAAACTCATTGAAACGGTGACTTGTTTGTATTTGAGAAAGTTCTGCATGGCAGCAAAATACAGTCGAATTGAATTGTTGCTTTTTCCTTTGTCCTTCAAGTAGTCAATGAATTGTGTCAGCTCAATTTCGGCAACGCGCTTTTGTTCACGCATCGGCTTCTTTAACTCTTCAAAAATGTGGTCTAAGAAGTGCCCGAAGCCTTTACCCTTGCCGTACTTGTTCTGGTAGAAACTCAGGAATGCTCGATATACGGATGCGTAAATCTCTCTTGTCGGTTTGCTCTTTAACGCTAAGTATTCTTCTATCTCGGGTTCAAACATTGCTTTTTTCAACTTCTAAACCCTACCATAGTATAACTGAGAGGCATTTAATAAATATTTAGGGTTATTACTTAGAAATTATTTATTTAACCCTCTAGGGCAAAGCGGCTAAACCAGAGTCAAAGCATTTCACGCGTTTTGCAGTGCAGCGCCGAAGCGGCGGAACCGTAAGCTCTTTATTTCATATCACACGTTGTCTTCAGAGAGAAAAGCTGCGCGCCTCGGTAGCCTAGCCCGGTGGGGCGTTACCTTGGTAAGGTAATGGTCGCGGGACCGAAGCCCGCCCGAGGCTCCACAAAAAAGGGTTTTTCGGAAATGGGCTTAAATTCGGGATTTTTTACTTGCACGGTTTTACTTGCATTTACTTGCAGTTGCTCAAAGAATGCATAAGGAACCTTATGGTAACTATACCTGCGTTTGTTGTTTTGGAACCCTTCATAGTGTTGAATCATAACGTTTTTGCCTCTTACTTGCACGAAGCCTTCGACCTTGCAAATCGGACAGACAGCCTTCATTTACCCTTTCACCTCCTTCTTGCCTTTGAATATTTGCGGATAATGATAGAAGGTTGCTAAAAGGTTAAGTTCCCACGGTTCGGGAAAAAGGCGCCTATTCGTTCCTTTTGCCGTCATTCTAAGGTCTGCATCTATAAGGGTAAGGGCTTTTTGTGTGCAGATGTTAGCGATGGCAACGGCAAGACGGAACCGCACGGGGTCAGAAATCACGGAATCGCCGATAGGCTTCCATTCTGGGTGAGGTTCCGAAAAGACCGCATTGATAAGCGGTAGAACGGTTTTTTCGTTAAAAACTTGCTCGTGTTGGTCTGGAACGAGATGTGTAGCGAGATATTCCAAGTATGCAATGGCTTTTTTTGCTTTGTTTCTTACGTCAGCATCGCGCTTTCGTATTCGGTCGGTTTTAGGCTTGTTTAGGTAACGAGGTCGTTCAAGCTCCAAATATCCACGTTCTTTTTCTCGTAACATCTTTTTGTTTCTCCTCGTTTTTTATGTAAAAATATGGTAACGAAGTATATAAGCGTAACATCTTTTACTGGGAACCGCACATATTACTAACAGAATTAACGAAGGTAAGAGCATGAGACGCGTTCCGATAACCATTCTACTCTCGATTGAGATAGTTGAAAAACTCGAAAAACTCGGCAACAAAAATCACACATCTCTTTCCGCGACCGCTCGCGAGCTAATCGAAAAAGGTCTTTTGGAGAGTGGTGTATAGTGGGCTTAAGCCACGAGGAAAAAACCCAGTGCCTCGATGCCGCTCGCACTCGTGTGCCGAAAAGACACCAAGCGCCTTCAATGCATGATTCGGTTTCAAACTCTGAAAGGCTGAACCGTATGGAAGCATGGGCAATTGAAAAGCTCGGATATGATGAAGAAGAGGCGGCAAAAATTCTTGCGGCACAAGACAAGGCATTTCTTGGTAAAGCTGTTGCGGAAGAGGAAAAGCGGATTCTTGAGCAAAAACGGCTGTATTCCGAATTTAGCGACGCGAGCTTCAAGATTTTCATGGATGTATTTGCGCCTTTTGCCTTCACCGAGCGCCTAAAGTGGGATTCACAGTTGACCGATGATGCCACAGGAGAGCGGTCACCGAGTTTAGAAACGATACTTAGAGAGCAGCTTCCCGCGATTGCTGACCCACTTGCTCTCAGTAACCCAGAAGAATTCAGAACTCAAATTATAGAAAAATACAGCGAATTTGGGTTTGATTGGGAGTTTGACCGTTTTAAACATCGTAATTGGAAAAATGAGCATCCTTTTGAGCGCTATTTCCGCGTTGTCGTTAAATTCAAGGTCGTGCGAAGATGACGTGGGGCGTTTTTTTGAAGGGTCGTTCTCTGCATTGGCTTTGGTAGTTCCTTAGCCCTTCCGCCCCGCCCTTTAAGGATGGCTGAAAGCATGCAAGAAGTGGAATCCGAAACACACACAAAAACCTTAGAGATTCTTTCCGTCGATGCGGTTTCCATCGCTGAAACGCTGCAATCGCTTAACTGCACGGGAAGGGCTGCCGAGTTACGCAACCGAGCAATTCAGCACTTGGAAATTGCAAGTAAGTTGATTCAAAAAATGTTAAAACTGAAAGGTGGTGAAACACACGACAAAAGAAAAGAAACTTAGCGACGCTTTAATGAAGTTTCTAACATTATGGGATAGCGACAAACTAAAACTTGAAAAGGGAATCATGGGAAAGACCGTCGATGTGAAGGCTATCAGGGTCTACTTGAGCGAACTCAACAAAAACATTAACTCAACAACCGAAAGAGGAGAACAGCCCAAAGTTTACGCGAAGCTCATAAAACGCGAAAAGACGGGAGAGAGCGAAATCGAACTGTTCTTTATTGGCACGGAAAAAGACCGACACATTGAAGACCTGAGCTATTCCGAAAGTGACCCTAAAACATGGAAAAGTTGGGGCGAGATTGTGATTTCACCTGAGGACGCTTTGAACTTAGCAGCGTTCCTTTCGGCATCGGTAACATTAGCGAAGCTCAAGAAACCTAAAGAAGGCGATGAAACCGTTGGATGAAAGGTCTTTTCGGAAGCTTCTTCTTGAAATCGAGAAGTGCAAGAGGGCGGAAGAAGCGGAAAAGCTCAAGAAACTTAAGCAAAAACAGATGGAAGACGACGCGGCACGGGCGTCCATTCCATGATTTTTTGCTGTTTTACGCATTAAATGAAGCAACCGAAAAAACCCCTTGCATCGCCTAAACTGCATTGGTGAAAGAAGCCCAAAAATAAGGCGTAGAAAATGCGACCTGAAGGGTATAAGAGGGGAAAGTGGTTTTAGACCTATTATTACTATTAATTTCCGTCTATAAGACCTGACACCTTTAAAATAATATTCGGCATCACACACTCGATGCACTATGCAATTAAATTTTTTTACTCTATTAACCCCTTCAGGTCGGGTTTTACAGGTCGGATTAGAATGCCCCGAATTTAAGGTCATGCTGTCGGTTCAACTCGCATCTTCCATGCTCAGAAACTTTACGAAAATTCGGTAGCATCGGAAAAATCAAATTTGGTCAGCCCACTGAATTTTCCCCGTAGGTCGTTCCTTAAAGTAAAAGTGCATTTTAATTATCCTAAAAATGAAAATCAGCCGTTTTTTGAGGCGATTCGGTCGAAGCATTAACGAACCTTAAGGGCTTTTGCTTCGCATGGAGATTATCGACAGTGTTTATACGGAGTGCCGACCAACTCCATGCTTTAGGTCTAACCGCGCTTAAGAAAAGCCCAATTAAGGCTTTATTCCGAGAAATAAGGTGAAATCGAGTAGAACGTTTTAGCGTGCGAAGCTAAAAACTCAGCTAAAGATTTCAGCGAGTGACAACGAAAATAAACGACCGAGCGCAACGGTCTAAGTGATAAAAGGACGGCAAATAATAGCCCTTTTACCGAGTGCAGCCCGTCGAAACTCTTGAAACATTATGCCGAAAGCGAATATCTTAGTGAAAATACAGAATAAGCAAATTTTAAAGTTGTCGTAAAAGTTGCGATATAAGGGGCGCTCCCTTATGTTTTACGCCTGTATAACCTTTTCTTATTCGTTCGACGCCAAACGAGCTATTTCCAGCGCTATTTTTGGAAAGGGAGCCTAAAAGAAGCATATTGCGCGTATATTATTAGAAATATTTTTACACGGCTAAAAAAAACGCTTAGCACCGTGAATTAGTTTTCGGCTAGTGCACTGATTTTGTACATTTTGGTTTGGAGCATCTCTGCATATTTTGCGTTTATCTTGACAAATTCCTTAAATACTAAACACTGATGATAAGGTCAACTGGCGCTAAGGGTACCCGTACGGAAATCGAGGTTAACTCCGTCTAAGCCACGGAACAGGGACCAAGATTTTGCAGTACTCTTACGCCCGCGCTACTTTTAGTACCAAATTAGACCGATATAAGGATTTGCTTGAGGTTCTTTACGAAAAATTGGATTCAACAAAATAAGATATCGTAAAATCTACACACCAAAATGATAAGAAGAAATGAGCTAAGAAGTAAGAAAGCATCTTAATCGTATAAAAAGGGTTAGCGAGAGAGCGTTAACAGCTCGCTCGCGTTCTTAAGCGTTCGTTCCTTCAAATCGCTTATCCACGTCGGATTAAAGTAGTTGCGCATAAAGACCGATGCTGAAACTCGCCCTTGCAGAAAATCGATTTCAGGTTGTCGAAGGTTTTTGACGGAATAGCTCGCCCATAACTCGCGCAAATCCGAAAAGCACAGCTTAAGCCCTAACCGTTGTATTCTCTTATCTATAACGTCTTTAGTTACGCGCAAATCGCTTAAGCGGACAGCATCGATTAGCTCTTTTGAAACGAAGCTCATAAACGCCTTTTTTGTGCGTCGAATGAATAGCTCTCTAAACTTAAAGTGCTCTAAAACTTGTGTCTCGGCATTGTAATATTCGCCAAGATTGCCATGCGCGATAATGTTAAAGCTCTCGATTGCTTCGCTTAACCTTAAACCCGTTGCTGTAACCAAATCTACGAAAGGCGCGAACTCTGGGATTTTCTGTTTAACCGTTCTGACCCACTCGAAAAGTTCATTGTTGCGTCCGTTGCCGTTGCTGTACTTGACCAAACGAGCTATTATTATGTCGTCGTTGTTGACCGACCACTTCAGCCCATACGCCTTAATCAGTTGCTTCCATCGTTCATAGCATCCCGTGAACTTTGCTAAGGCTGAGAGCGCCTTCATTGCGCCCAACTGCTTATCCTTTGAAAGTGTTTTAATCATTGAAAGGTCGTTGTTAGCTACGCATTTCTCGTATCGCATCGCGTCACGGAATAGATGCTTTGCATAGTTTAGCGTGTATTCATTGGTAATAAATCGGTTGAAATTAAGCCAGAAATCGCCGTCGGGGGTCGCTTTGCGACCGCTTGGTAAGGTAATGGTCGCGGGACCGAAGCCCGCCCGAGGCTCCACTAAAGAGAATCAAGTGTTTAATCTACGTTTCATGCTTTATATAAGGGGGGTATAGTCTGCCGTGAGCACAACAGTCCACAAATTATAGTGCTATGGCTGTGAATTTCAGTTCTTTCACGCCTTTCTTTGTCATGAGTTCTTGGCTTAGGTTTCTTATGTCGCTGGCTTTGCCTTTCACCGCAATGATCTCTAAGCATTTATCCTTAGTCAAGTGAATGTGCATGCTGCAGGTTACAACGTTTTCAAACTTGTGCTGCGCCTCAACAATCTGATTCAGCAAACCAGGCTTGTCTAAGTAATAAACCAGAGCGATGGTGCCTGCGATTTCTCCAGCCTCTGTGCGAGTCCACTTGTAGTCGCTTATGAAGTTGCGGAAGGCGTCGTGTGCAGCCTTTGAGCGGCTTTCGTAGCCCATGTCCTTCCATGAATCGTCAAATGCCTTAACCAGCGACGGTGGAAGGGAAACGCTGAATCGGGTTACGCCTTTCAATGAAGCCATTTTGAATCACCGCTGAAATGTAACTGGCAAAAAGCTTATAACTGTAGTGTTACGTTTTACAGAAAGTATAACACTGACAAGCCAAGGCCAAGGCTGACAGAAATGAACAACAAAAAACGCTTCACAACCCAAGACATCGCGCTAATCAGCATATTCAGCGCACTCTGGATAGCCCTCAACTATTACGCAGCGCCACTAAGCTTTCAGCTGCTCCACCTTCCCACAGGACATGGCATTCTGGTTTTCTTCACGCTTCTGCTCGCCACCTGGGCAACAGGCAAGTATGGAGCAGCATCCGCCGTTGGCATAATCGGCTCCACCATAGTCTTTTTGGCTGGAGGACCACTTCCCGTCCTTAGCTTCGCAGCCACGTCGCTCCTCTTCGACGCGATACTGGCGGCAAACCATCATAAACTGAAAACAAAACCCTACAGCATGGGCATTGCTGTGCTTGCAGCCGCCGTGTCGGCGTACATTGCAGGAGTCATAACTGGAATCTTCATCCTCAATCAACCCTTTGATTTTGCGGTCACTGTTTGGGGTGGATGGACTTTGTTGGGCGGAATCCTGGGCGCTGCAATCGCCTTGCCCATAATTGGCGTGCTGGAAAAAGCTGGCGTGAAAAAAATCAAAACCGCTTAGCACCCGAAAAGGCGCTATGTTAATTTATATATACACCATAAGCTATCAAATAGAGAGGATAACATGGCCTTAGG
>CAYGYP010000043.1:0-9886 GCA_964354115.1 uncultured Candidatus Bathyarchaeia archaeon
GATGCAATGTTTTATTTGAGCTATCTTCTCCTCACTATAATCAAGCTTCGTCAGGATTTCTCCAGCCATCACAGCTCCAAGAGTCGCATGATCGGTTACTCCTTTCCTATCTTCAAATTCCCTGACGCGAGCTATGTCATGCAATAGTGCAGCAGTCTTTAGGACGTCCAAGTCAACTTTGGTTTCATATTTCGCAAGGTGCATGCAAAGATTAAACACTCTTTCAACGTGCTCCATGTCATGATGCGAATGGGACAGCTCCTTCGCCACAATTTCCCTTATTCTCTCGTGTTTGACTTCCATAAGAATTGACTTCTGAAGCAGAAGTATAATTGCTTTAGCCGGCATCTAACCCGAGCCATTTCTCAGCATCGCACAGAGAAATGTACAAGTCCAAGCAGCATGCCGGGACGGTTTGTATCATGCGAGCTATCGCTCGCATATCACTAGCTGGTGCCGACGCGTCTGGTTTGCGACAAAACAAGCTGGTACGCGCCTACTGTGAAGAAAAAGCACAAATCCTAATCACATTGTGGGAATTAACGCGCAGTTAATGGCCAGACAAACATTTAATTCCTCTGTGTCTCTGCTTGAAAAGCAGAACTTTGCAGGTTCAGAGTCGAGACTACATGAAAACCAAAGCTGTCCTGTTTGACTTAGGAGACACTCTGACAACTCCGTGGATATTGGAAGACGCACTCCGCAAGATCTTGTCTTCTGCAGGAATTCACAGGTCCATTGAACAGATCAAAGAGGCGATCGCAAGAGCAGGAAAAGACCTCCTTGTCGACCATGAATGCACGTATGGGGAAGCCTCTTACAAGAGATATTGGGACGCATGGCGCTTGCATGTTCTGAAGCATTTGGGTTTACATGCAGATGAAAACCTGCTTAAGACTGTCGAGACAAAGTGGTCAGACTACACTGAATGTGAGGCTTGCTCGACGCTAGAGGGACACTAATTAAACTAAGGAAGACAGGTTTGAAGACAGGTCTCATTTCCACTGCCTATGAAGAAGATGTGCATGTCATATTGAGAAAGGCGGGTCTTCAAGAACAACTGTTTGATGTTATACTTGGAGCGAACGCGACTATAGCTATGAAACCTTCTCCAAGAGCTTTTCAACATGCGCTCAAGAAACTATGTGTCAAACCTGAAGAGGCCCTGTTCGTCGGAGACAACGTGGAAACTGACTATCGGGCGGCAGAAAAAGCAGGCATGAAAGCAGTGCTCATTCAAAGAGTAAAAAACAAGGCGTCCAAAGCTGGCGTGCCTAAAATGATCATCAGCCTCGAAGAGATATTCAAATATATAGACTAGGCTTCGTCTACAAATTTGTCGGGTTTCGGAATTTCAGGTGGTAAGCCTTTTCTAATCCGAATTTGCTTTATGATTTCTGCCGCGATCTTTTCTGGAACTCTTTCCCAATGATCAAAGGTGCTCTGCCAGAAAACGTGTCCAGAGGTAGAAGAGCGCATTTCGGCCGACAAGCCGATGGTCTCAGCAACTGGGATATAACCCGTTATCATGGTTATGGTTGCTCTGTTTTCCGTTGTCTGTATTTTTCCACGCCTCGAAACCAGTATGTTTGTGCATTTGCCGAACCATTTAGTCGGAGTGGACAATTCAATTTTGTAGATTGGTTCAAGAAGGAATGGTTTTGCTGTTAAGAAGGACCCTAAAATCGCTCGGCTGATGGCTCTCTTGATCTGTTTTGGCTCTCGCAAGGCTGGTTCTTCCTGAATCTTGGCGTCGATCATATCAACTTTAACGTTTCTCATTGGCTGTTCACATAAGGGTCCTGTTCTGCATGCCCAATCGAAGCCCGAAATAATGCTGTCTCTTACTTCGCCGGGGATTCTGACATCTCTTGTCAGGTCTATCAATATGTTCCTTTGCTCATCAAGTGCCCCAATTTTCTTTGTCTCGTCTTCAACGGTCAATCCTTTTGCTTCTTCATGTGGTTCTACCTGAACCCTGAAACTGTTTTGCTTGTTAGGGCTTTTAGCCATCATGACTAGGCCTTTTCCAGCAACGCTTTCTCTGTAGTCTGCTGTTGGGTTTGATGTTGCAATGTCGGCGCCGCCGCTGTAGTCTTTGAGAAACCTTACAGCGGTTTCCAGATGGAGTTCGCCGATTCCACGTAGCTGATATTCGCCGGTTTTTTCGTCAATTCTGATTGCAAGATTTGGGTCTTCTACGGAAAGTCGATCCAAAGCTTTCGCTAGGAGTGGAAGGTCTTTCGGATCTCTAGGTTCGACGGCTACTGTTATCACGGGTTCGGAAACGTATCTCATGCCTTCAAATGGAACAGTGCCTTCTTTGTGCGCACTATCGACGACTGTTTCACCTGCTCTCACCAGATCTAGACCGGACAAGGCAGCCAGGTTTCCAGCGGGGATTTGATCGACAACCTCTTTGAAAGCGCTCATGTACATGAAAACCTGCTTTGCTTTGCATTCCCTGCTTGCTTCAATGAGGTATAATTGGTCTCCTTCTTTCACTGAACCTGAGAACAGTCTTCCAGTTGCAATCGGACCGTTGTTTGGGTCAATTTGAACATTGGTTATGCACATTATTGTAGGTCCATGGTCATCGCAGTTCATCAGTGCTTTGCCTATGGTTGAATCCAAGTTTCCCCTCCAGATTTTTGGCACTCGATATTTTTGAGCTTCAATTGGGCTGGGGCAGTTCTTGGTCGTCATGTCAAATATTGCAGTGTGAAGCGGTAACGTCTTCGAGAGTGCTTGGTACTTGCTTTGCTTGTAGTTTTCTATGATGTCAGCAAACTTCATCTCCTTCTGCTTTAAGATGTCGAGTGTGAAGCCCCACTTGTGAAGGGCCGACCCGAAAACTACTGTCCCTCTTGCTGGGTCTGCTTTCCACTTTTCCTTGAATTCATATTCTCCGTAAATTTCGACCATGGTGTTAAAGTCGGCCACTATGTGAGCGAGCTTCTTCTGGATATCATCAGCACCGAGTTTCAACTCGTCGATGAGCCGGTCAATCTTGTTTATGAAAAGAACAGGTTTCACTCTCTCCTCCAAAGCTTGGCGTGTCACAGTTTCCGTCTGAGCCATCACTTCTTCCACAGCATCGACGACGACCACAACACCGTCCGTGGCCCGCATGGCCCTTGTTACCTTGCCCGTGAAATCCACATGGCCAGGCGTGTCGATCAGGTTAATGACGTAGGACTGGCCATCCGTTTCATGCAGCAGCGAGATGTTTGCGGTCTTTATTGTGATCCCACGCCTCTGCTCCTCTTCAAGATAGTCAAGAGCTCTCGCTGAACCAGCCACTTGCCACGATAACAAGCCAGCTTCAGCCAATAGCGAGTCAGTCATCGTTGTTTTTCCATGATCAATATGCGCGACGATGCCGATGTTGCGAATACGCTCTTTATTGCTCATCAGTCTGACTATTTCGCTTGTTTGTCTAAACTTTGGCATGATCTGGCTAGCTCCACAAACAGTCTCTTTCTTCCGTAGACATTGTCTAGTCAGTAGTATGAGATTTGCTTTTTCATTCTTGTCTATCCTAGGGGTTAATGGCAGACTAAAAAAGACTTAAATCAAATTGAACGTGGATAGGTAGAACTGTGGAGGAAACACAACTTGAAGGTTCCTAGCATCTTTGTGCTTTTTACAGATCCGTTGGGAGTCAGCGACATCGGGGGCACCTTAGCGAAGCATGCAAAAGCCGGAGCGAAGGTCGTTGCGGCCATTCTGTGGGAGTACCCAAACGACGTTCTGAAACAGATCAACAAGATGGCCACAATCCTAGGAATTGAAACGCGTGTTCTAGGCTACAAACGGGGCGAAGTGTCCGCTGACCTGTCAGCAAAGAAGCAAATTGTGAAGATGATACGCGAAATCAGACCTGACATCGCCATAACTTTCGACCCTGAATTTGCCGCAAACACCATGCACGGAGACCATATTGCAACACATCAGCTTATGATGGAAGCTTTAGGGTTATGTTACCGTGAGAATTTTGCTTCAGAACAACTCAAGAAAGGTTTGGAAACATGGTTTGTCAAGGCCGTGTATTATCCGTTCTGGATGTTGAGGGGACGACCAGACGTAGTAGTGGACATAAGTGAAACCTTTGACTTGAAAGTGAAGGCCACATTGGCTTTGAAGGGTCAAAGCGAGGTCACTGGCAAGATTTTGCCGATCTTCTACTCCAAAGACGCTTTGGAAGCCATTCTGCCAGCGTATCAAGAATTGAAGAAAGACCAAGCGAAGCTAGGTGAAGAGTGGCAGAGGGAAAGAAGACGCGCGACTGCAAGGTTCATGGGCGAACAGGTTGACGCGGCTTTTGGCGAGGCCTTCAGGCGAATTGATCCTTTGAAACTGGACTATCTTTGGACATGAGTCTGCAATCGGGGATACTTATTCTATGATAGCCATCGAAAAGCTAGTAACAGAACCCTACGCTTCCATAATCTGTTATCCACGAGCCACCAAGGCAGAACTCAAGAGACGCGTTAAAGAACTTAGAAGACTGGGCATCAACGCCCTGGAATTTGTTGGTGAGAAACAAGCCTTCAACGTGCAAGTGTTAGGCAAAGGCTGTGTTGGCATAGTCGTGTTGGCCCATACGCATGGGGGTACGGTGGCTCTAAAGATTCGCAGGGTGGATGCAGACCGCAAAAGAATGCGTCAGGAGGCAGAACTGCTTGGAAAAGCAAATTCAGTCAACGTAGGACCGAAGCTGTTGGCAGTAAGTAGCAACTTTCTTTGCATGCAGATTGTCGATGGTGAACTTCTTCCAAAATGGTTGAGCAGGAAAAGGAGTAAGACTAGGATAGGCAACGTTTTGCGGGAAGTCTTGGAGCAGTGTTGGTTGTTGGACAGGATCAACTTGGATCATGGGGAACTAAGCCATGCCCCAAAACATGTGATAGTAAATGGAGAGGACAGACCTTTCATCGTTGATTTTGAATCGGCCAGCCTGAACCGAAGACCGTCCAACGTTACCTCCATTTGCCAATTCCTCTTCATAGGTAGCGAAACTGCAAAGAAAATAGCTGAAAAACTCGGTGCAAAAGACAAAAACAAGATCGCGGAAGTGCTAAGATTTTACAAGAATGACAGAACACGTGAGAATTTTCGTAGAGTATTGAATGCATGCGGATTCTAAATGACGTAGCATGCTTGTTTCAATGGTGTCTTGCTTTCGGCTGTTTTTTCGATGCCTAATTCTTTGAGAACTTGGGCAAGATCAAGCCAAGTTTCTACTTGGGACTGCCTCGCAACGCGTTTCCTCTCGTAGAGCAGGGGCTTGCTGTCAACGAAAAGCCAGCCGAAAGCATCGTCCAACTCCTTTCTCCCCTAACAGTGAGGGGCCAAGCTTTTCTTATAATTCCATATGTAAGAAGAAAATAGAAGAATATTATGGAAGAAGACTCAACAACAGACCTTTCTGTTGAACATAAAAAGCTTAAAAATCCTCGTTTTCTATTGCTTAGCTATTCAGGTGAAATACGTGGTCATCAAAAGAGAAGAAATGCAGGAAATAGTCAAGAAATACAAAGAGCCAATTGGATTGAACCTGGGTTCTCATTCAGCCTTAGACGCTTGGCAGGGCCAACGCAACTATGGCGTGCGAAGCATAATCTACACGACACCTAGCAGAGCCCGAATCTATCTTCAAAACCCAATGGTCGGCAAACCGGATGAAGCGGTTGAGGATTTGCCGGGCTTGGTGAGGCGGGACTTGCGCGTCGTGAATGATCCCAAAGACATAAAGAAAAGCGGCGATTGGAAAAGCGTCATAGTGATCTTGGACAACTACTCGGACATTGTGAAATATGCTGATGAGCTTGTCGACTTGGAGTGTATGCAGATCACGAACAGAGCGTTTGCTGTATATGTTGGCGGGGACGAATACTGCAGCGTCATCGAGAACAAGTATGGCGTGCCAATACTAGGTTCTAGGACGCTTTTGAAGATAGAGAACAGAGGCGAACTTGAGAAGGACTACTACTGGTTTGCTGAAAAGGCTGGCATTCCGACGCCGAAGGCTTATCATTACGAGGTTCACAAGGACGGAATAAGCTTCAAGGAGCCAATAGACGAGCCTATGATCCTGAAGGCTGAACATGCCCACAGAGCGTTTGAAAGAGAGTTCATCTTCGCCGCAGACTCAACCGACCTGGAAGAGAAAGTGGCAAGAGAAGTGAAGGCTGGAAACCTGAGCAAAGAAGCCCTAGAGAACGGTCGCGTCGAGCAGATAGTGCTCGGGCCACATGCAAACTTCAACTTCTTCTTCTCACCATTGGACGCTAAGAGCGAGTGGGGAGACACTGACGATTGGTTTGCAAGGCTTTACAACGTGAGCATGGAAGAAGCAAGGATATGCCTCGCCAACCAGTTCCTTTCAATCGACGAACGCAGAGAAACCATTCTTGACGGAGTAAAAAGGCTTCCAACCGACGTTCAGAACAAGATCAAGAAGGTACCGTCATTCGAGGTCACGGCTCACGCCATCCTGAGCCTAAGAGAATCACTGCTCAAGGATATGCACCGCTACGCAGACAGATTCCTGCTTGCATGCCGCGAACACGCGAGTCCAGGAATAATCGGAGCATGGTGTTTGCAGACGCTGATCACGTGGGATCGCGTGTCCAAATACGAGCTTAAACCAACGGTCAAACTAGACTACACGGGAGGCACCGAAGCCAAAGGTCCGGTAGACTATGGTTTGTATGACGTGCCCGACAAACGAGATCCTTACATGCACATTCCAGTGACCCAAGACGTAGCCCTGAGACATGGTGGCGGGACAAACGTCCACATGGGCTTAGGCTCGCAATACGCTAATGCCAAATACAAGAGGCGACTAAGCACAGGCGACCGCATAGCCATGGAAATCAAAAGAGCGCTGAAAGCCAACAAACTTCACGAATTGGTAACATAGAAAAAACCCCAAAACCTCATCCTTCATTTTAGTTCACATAAACCATCGGAACCCTACAGACACGAGCAATTTATCCGGATAATTCCAGAGCATTTGAGAATGAAGGATAAATACTCAGTTCGACAACTGCACGTGGAAGATGATGCTATGGTCTACTGCAAGAAATGCGGAAACCAGTTGCCCGAAGGAGCGACTTTCTGTCCGACATGTGGAGCAGCAGCGGAAAATGTGCCTGAGCTCAAACTAGCCTTTTGGGGTGAAAGGTTCGTTGCTTGGCTAATAGACGTCATTATTCTCGGAGCTGTTCTTGCACCGATACAATTGCTCGTCTGGATAGGCTGGCCCGGATACGCGTGGGTACCATACTTTCCCCGTTGGATGCCATTCGTCGACTTCGGGCTTAGCAATGCAGTCCACTTCCTCTATTGGACATTAATGGACGGAATCTACGGCCAGTCAATTGGCAAGATGCTTATGGGAATTCGGGTAGCGAAATTGAACGGTGAGCGGGTTGACGTAGGTCGGGCAGCCTTGGAAAGCGTGGGGAAAGCCTTCTTGCTGCCGCTTGACGCCATATTAGGATGGGCATTCTATCCGAAGAAAAGACAGAGACTATTCAACTACCTCTCGGGGACCATAGTGCTGAAAGGCTCCAAGCAGAAAGCCTAGCCTAGAAAGCATATGAGTTAGCCTTCACGCGTAAGGATGCTCCAATAGCATCCTTTGGTTTTTCTGGAGAGAGTCGACGGGTAATGCTTAAATTCTTCTTTTTGTTTGCTTGACAAAGGTGAAGTTTATGGCGTTCTGTCATAAGTGCGGGAAGAAGATATCTGAAGATGACCTCTTCTGCTCCAACTGTGGCGCTAGGACTAAAAAGGGTATAGAAGCAGGCGTTTCTGCGCCAGCCGAAGAGATGAGAGAAGCATTTTCGAAAATGGGACAGGAAATGGAGAAAGCCTTCGCGGTGGCTGCCAAAGAGATCCATGAAGCCTTCAAAACTGCAAGAGAAAACATCCGACAATCAACAAGCAGGGAGACAGTTGTTTGCTCGCATTGTGGAGAAAAGAATGCGAGCGGCGCAAGCTACTGTTACAAGTGCGGCGAAAAAATCGACACAGAATAGATCACAAGAAACAGCGTCCTCAACAGACTTCATTGCCGTTGCGGCTTTGACGAGAACTTCACTGTTGAGAGTATTCCCTGTATTTCTTGATAACGTCTGCAAGGCGTGGGACGTCAAAGATTCTCCTCTCTGTTAGCTCGTTTGAAGCTGCCATGTACATTTCGCTGATTATTGCTTTCAGTTTTGGCTCAAGCTTCGGAGGATTAGACCTGCACAGCTTCTTCCAGTCAGGAACTCGCTTTGTCTCGGCTTCTCTCTTGGCTTTTTCAACGTCTTTGAACCAGCTTGTTTTTCGATAGAACTGTCTGGCAATTTCCTTGCTTACGTGCAGTCCGTCATAAGTGAATCTGCATTCGTCCAGTGTTCCGACAACGTCAACGACCATAAGGTTTCTTTCGCTGTCAAAAGCCAGCTCTATTTTCCCATCTTCATTCACTAAACTTGCTTTTGATGCGGCCTGCGTTATAGTCTCGTCAACTTTCAGGAGTACATCCTTGATCTCGACCACTTCGGCACGTGTCAGGCCAGCTATTTCCTTTGCTTCTTCCCAGCTAACGTAGCGATCCTTGTCCTCAAGTTTTGTGCTTACATCAAAAATCGGCTTTTTGAGCTTCTCGCCGACCTTCGGGTAGTGGTCCAACCCGAGTTGTTCAAAGGTGACTGAGCCTTGCTCAAGCCTTTTGAAAACAGACGAGCCTTCCGGTAAACCATTTCTGTAGATTATTTCAAGCGGAATCAAACAGTTTGTCAACTTCGGAGTGTAGACTCCATAATCATAGGAGAGTTTTTCATCATGCAATACTGCCTTTGGCTTGTAGACATTGACCAAGCTGATTTCCATTACGCTTGAAGGCTGGTCCAGTTGATCGAAGCACAGGACCTTTCCGTTTTCTTGAACTAGGCCACGGTAATGCGTCCTGATGTTCTCTTCTTCAAGCCTCTCAAAACAGTAGGCTCCCATCAAGCAGAGAGCTTCGCCCTTTCTGTCAATGATGTCGGGCATTGGGCCCCAGTCAAAAACTGAATAGCGGTCCGAAAATTCGAATCGGCCAATGCCCATCTCGTCTTTTACGGGTTTCTTGATTACCTCCAGGTCCTTGACGCTTCCCATAGCCTATGCACTACTCTATTTTCCGGATGGATTTGTCAGCTTTTTCGATCTCGTTTTTCTTTGATTGCTGATATTCGCGCACCCGTTTTGCCATTTCTCTGTCTTCAAGAGCGAAGATCTTTGCAGCCGCAATGGCCGCTCCTTCCGGCTCAATCGTCAGGACTGAGCCTATTCCGCTTGGAACTCTGAGCGAAGAGTAAATGTCGGCTCCTGCAAACTTTTCAGAGTATGGCGGACAAGTGATAACAGGTTTTGTCGAGTTTGCGTCTACGAAAGCACTTAGGGCATTGGATCTTCCAGCAACAGTTATGAATATGACCTTTTCTCTGTCAAATTCCTTTAGGATCTCTAGAACTTTCTCTGGAGTCTTATGAGCAGAAGCAACGCGAAATTCATATTCTAATCCTAAAGCCTTCGCATGCTTGGCTACCTCACGACAGAACTCAAGATCACGTTCCGAACCCATCAATATAACGACCTTGCCAGACATCTTCTCACCGAACAACTACACTGCTATGAGGAACCTATTCAATGGATTTAAATTTTTAGCGCGCTTCGTCAGTCTGCACGAATAGAAAAATGAGGGAGTTGCTCCGAATTCTCTAGAATGGTGCAAACACTCCGGCGAACACGAGCCATGCTAGGAGTGTTTTCGCTACGAAACTGAGAATGATGTAGACTCTTTCGCCGTACAGATAGTCCTTCCAGCGTCCGACTCCCTTGT